>NZ_JAMXBG010000004.1:0-263664 GCF_023913835.1 Pseudarthrobacter raffinosi
CGCCGAGTGTGTCTGCCACGGGCTGCGGAAGGTGTTCGAGCACATTGGGGCCGCACCGAGGCACCTGGTGCCCGATTATGTTCCGCGGAACATAATCCGGGACGAGCCGCGGGACCGTGCCGCCGAAGAACGCGAACATCTCCGCATGCGCGCGCAGCCACGAATCCTGCCGCATATCCAGGCACGCCTCCACGAACGCATACCTGCTGAACGGCAGACACGCGACGAACAAATACACCTTCGAGACCTCTCCCGTTGCCGGATCGACCAGCTGCATCGTCGGCCCAGACCAGTCGACCTCGATGCTGCGGTCGGCCTTGTGGCCGACCCGGGACGAGGCGCCAGTGACCATCGCGTGATCGCCATAAAGCCTGCAGAACCGGTCATAACTCATCGCCGCTTGCCCCGCCCGACCGGATGCGTCGACATACTCCTGGTGCAGCAGCTTCAACGTCACCCCAACCCTGGCCAGCTCCCGGTGCACCTGGCCCCAGTCCGGCTGCATAAACACGCTCTCGCGCACCCCGCGGCCGGGAAATAGCGCCAGATAAACCTCACCATCAGACAAATCAGCAACGTCATCCCAGCCGAGCCCTGCCAGATCAGCAGCCTCGATCACCGCCTGAACGCTGTGCCGAGACATGCCCTGAGCAGACGAGATAGCCCTGCCCGATAGGCCTTGATTGCGAAACTGCAAAACCAGTTTCGCCTTGATCTTCCGTACCATTGCCGGTAATCCTTCCGCCACGTGGCCCTCACGTGGTGGAAGGAGCCTTACAGATGGCGCTCACCCACACCGACACTGGCGCTCACCCACGCCAATCGGGATTCCGACCACGGCGCTCACCCGCACCACCTCTGGACCCCCTGAAGGCCAATATTCAGTGATGAACGTGGTTCCTCGATTCGTGCCCGAAAGTCGTGATCCTGCCGAATCCGGATTGGTGACTCGGGTCGTGTCGCTTCTGCGGTCGGTATCGTCCGCCGCTGATAAGGCCAGCGAGTCGGAGTTGCCGCCGAAAGGCAAAAAATGGGGTGTGCACAATGTGCACACTTTGGGCCTCGGACTGAGGCGTACATCGGTCGGATCGGGCCGGATTCCGCATGTTTCCGGGGGAGTCCAGTGGTTTCGGGGGCTGGATTCCGGTTCGAGTCCCGCCTCGGGCACAGTGTTTCCTCAGGTCAGGGGCTTTTGAGTGTTATTTCGTGTGCACATTGTGCACACTCTGGACTCTGATCTGATGTTCCGGGTGTGTGGGGTCCCGGAAACGGCCTATTCGGTTGTGTGGGGAAGCGGCTGCCTACGGCGGGCCGGGTACCGCCCTGCGGGGTCTCTGCTGGGAGTTCATCCTCGTTCGTCCTTCCGTCGGGTTTTCGCGTTCACTTCTTCATGGTGGCTAGAGCCGCGTACAACATGACTTGCTGGTTATTCTTTGGATGGACCTGGGTTTGCGGCCGGTCCGGAATTTTCCGCTCTGATACCTGTTCATGCAGGACAGCGGGGGGAACGGCATGACATAGCCACTGATTCGGAGCTGATCATGAGCTTGCTGAGCCTGGCCAGTCGGCAGGCGGGGCCGGCCTCGAGGGCGAGTTGTAGGAACTGGTGGGCCCTGCTGCCATGGCCTTCCCACCATTTAGCTCGCCGCCGCAGCCATCATTTTCCCGTCATCGCCGCATCCGGCTTCTGGGTAACCGGCGTCTCTGTCCTCGCTGTATTGGCGGTGGGAGCTGGCCACGTTGCCCTCAATCAGATCCGGACGATCTCTGCCTCCGCCGGCGTCAACGCGGCGAGGGCCTCGATCCAGAAGGCCGAAGCGAAGGCGCTGCGGGCCAAGAATCGGGAAGAAGAACAGAAGGCCGTCGCCTCGCAGGTGCCCGAACACAACGAGAGACCGGCCCGCCGCATAGGCTGACCGGTCTCTTCCAGGAGCTCTAGAGCGGCTGGATGTTTTCCGCCTGGGGCCCCTTGGGACCCTGGGTGATGTCGAACTGGACCTTCTGGTTCTCGTCCAGGGACTTGTAACCGCTGGAGGCGATTGCCGAATAGTGTGCGAACACGTCAGCGCTTCCGTCGTCGGGGGCGATGAATCCGAAGCCCTTTTCGGCGTTGAACCACTTGACAGTACCTGTAGCCATGCTGATGTCCTTCACGGGTCGCTGGTCGGTTCCGCTTCTCGGATTGCCGTCCCGGCCACTCACACGGCTGAGCTTATGTGGGTGGTCCGGCCACTGGCAAGAAATTCCGTCAGCGGCGGACAGAGAGCATCCTTGGGCTTGTGCTGAGCGCGTGCTCACCGCGCGACCGGGCCGAAGGCCCCTTATGCGGGACGCCGGGACCGGTTAATGCGTTCAGGGATCTGGTCGTGGACGCCACATTGCGGCGCACGGCCCTTTCGAGCCCGGGCCACCGGAAAACTGCCCGCTGAATAGCCACCATTCCGTGTACGCGGAAAGGCTTAGCCAAGAAGGTCATTTTCTTGCTTCATGTTGTAGTCCACACCGCTGTAGCCGCCGTCAGTGACGATGAACGCTGCTTCCGGGCTTAGTAGAAAAGCGACGACCGAGGCTATGTCTCCAGGTGCTCCGTTTCGACCCAGCGGAGTCAGGCTTGCTGCTTCGTATGATTCGCTGATGATGCCGCTGTCGACCCAGCCCGGGGTCACAGCGTTGACCCGGATTCCTCTGGGCCCAAGAATGTTGGCGAGGCTCCGCGTGACGGAAAGAAGTGCCGCCTTGCTAGCTGAGTAGCCGATGCTTCTGAAGGACCCGATGTGAGCGTCCGTGCCGGCTATGGCGACGGAGGTGGATTTACCATCGGTTCCCGTCCTCGGCCGGTTTTTGTCCCGGCAGTGATCCGCGCTGGGGCGGACCATTGTGCCGTCCGTGGGGATTTGGAATTGGACGTTGTCGGCGGGGCTGCGCGGGGATCATCACGGGCCTCATTGCGGCTTGGTCTCCGCGATGCACGCGGGCGACGGTCCCCACTTAAACTGCCAGAATCAGCCCTTGGCCAGCTGCAGAAGAGTCCAGTCGATACCGTGCGTCGGAACCGCCCACGAAAGCAGCACGCGGATCATGATGGGCGGAATCATCAAAACAGCCAATTCGGCTTCTTCTGCCCAGCGACGCCGGGGGGCTTCCGCATACCATTCGGCGACGGGAACAGTCCGGTTACGAATCGAATTTGGTGTCGAGAATCTCAAAGTCGTTGGATCTCCGCAAGCGACTAATTGCTGAGCAGTATTTGCATGAAGATGCCAAGCAGGATTGAGGAGGCCTAAGACGTGCCGCTAGCAATCCCGGCGTTGAGACTTGGCGTGATCCGCGCGTTCAAGCAGCCGGGACACCATGTAGCCGATGACGAGCCCCCAGAACGCCGGATGGATGTTGAAAAGGCTCAAACCGGAGATGGTCACGACGAAGGTCACCAGGGACCCCAATGTGAAGGCTGTGGCGAAGGCGGTCAAAAAGGCTTGCTGGAGGGCCCTCAGCATCGCAAGGCCGCCCAGGGCCAGGATGAATTCCGTGGGCGCGGCGAGCATGAGACGGGTGAGGGTGGGAGCCAGGAGGGCGCAGATTATGGCCAGAACGCCGTACACCACTGCAGCTGTGTACTGGCGCTGCCTGCTTCCCGAGGAGGTCATGAGGGCGTTCGTGGGGCCGGTCACGCAGGCTGAAACAGCGCCGCAGCAAGCGTTGAGCAAGGAAAACGCGCCTGAAACGATGGCGAAGACATTGATCGGCGGATTGTGGCCGGCGGCACCGAGAACGGCGACGCCCTGGCCATTCTGAACGAACAGCACGGTGAGGGCCAGGGGAACAACCAGTTCGAGCTGGGCAGCCCAGGTGAACTCAGGAAGGGTGAAGACCGGGGTGGCAAGAATCGGTCCGCTTTCCCGGAGGGCAAACTGACCACTTGCCGCCACGGCCAGGCAACCGACCACAAGGGTGCCGAGCACCGGGGGAATGAACCTGCCCAGGGCAGGCACGGCCGAGAGGACCAGGAAGACGGCCACCATCGGGACAGTCACCACGGGGTTCGCCTGGGCTGAGGCAACGACGTCGGTGCCGAATTTCAGGAACACAGCGGCCACCATGGCCATGACGATCGGCATCGGGACGGCTGCCATGATCCGGCGAACCATTCCGGTGGCACCCAGCCCGAGGATGAGAATGCCGGACGTGAAGAACGCCCCGACCACCTCCGGAAAGGACAAGTGCTGCAGGGACGGGCCCAAGAGCACTGTGCCGGGAATGGACCAGGCGAAGCCGAGGGGCTGGCGATAGAGGAGCGACATGAACAGGGTCGCCGCCCCGCCCGAGAAGAGGATGGCAAACACCCAGGACGCGAGCTGGCCTTGGGTAAGTCCGCCCGCCGTTCCAACGGCCAGCGTGACCGCTATCGGGCCGGAGCCGGCAAAGATGAGGCCGATCACCCCGTTGGATACGTAGGGCGTGCCCAGGTCACGGAGGAATTGGCGCACCCCCGCGGGGCGAACCCCCGGGCGTTCGAGCAGCGGCTGGGACTCCGGGGCCACAGCGGCTTCCGCGTGGGGCATAGCGGGCTGGATCTCGCGGGATCGCGGCATTCTGGCTCCTGGGAACGGCGGAAAAAAACACTGGCGCCCCGGAGTTGGCACTCCGGGGCGCCGTCCGTGCAAGAGCCGAGGCGCCGGCACCGATTTCGGGCGGTGGTTCCTACTTGTGCTGGCCTTCCTTGGCGAGGACGTAGTCATAGACCACTTCTTCGCCGGACTGGCCGTCCGTGCGCGGCCGCGGGTCCAGCATCAGCTCGGGCTTGACCGCCGATGCGATGTCATCGTCGTTGTGAGGATCGCCGGGGAAGTACAGCTGCTGGGTTACAGGCTGGAAGCCGGGCGCGGAGACCTTGATGTGGATGTGCGCCGGGCGCCAGGCGTGCCACCCGGCCGCGTTGATCAGCTGCCCGCAAGCTCCGTCCGTGGGAATCTGGTACGGCGCCGGGCGCATCGTGTTGATTTCGAAGCGGCCGCCGTCCTTCGCCTTGACCGTGGCGCGGAAGAGCCACTCGGGGAGGCCCGGGGCGTACTGGGAGTAGAACCCGGCGCTGTCCGCATGCCAAATTTCCACCTGGGCACCTTGGATTGCATTGCCTTCGGTATCAGTGAAGCGGCCCGTGAAGTGCAGTGGGGTGCCCTCCTCGTCCTCGCGCATCTCCACGGTGCCAGGGCTCTGGAGCACGGGGGAGCCGGGGACGTAGTAGGGTCCCTCAATGGTCCCCACGGTGCCCGGACGGTCCTGGGAGTTGACGTCCTCGACAGTGTGTTCCAGCCACACGTCCAGGAACAGCGGCCATTCCCCGTCTGTCCCTACCTTGATCAGCCAGGCCTTGAGTGCGTTGTATTCCTCGTAGGTGACCTCGTGTTCGACGACGATGTCGTTGGCGGCCTTGATGAGTGCCCCTGCCAGCAGGCTCACCCTTTCCTTCGGCACGTCCAGCTGCGCGAGCTTTCCTGAGGCGGTAAAGCGCTCGGTGGCCTTTGAACCGGCTTCGACGGCAGTGCCCTCGTCCTCTTTACGGGCGTCCGTTTGGGTGTCAGTCATGGTGTTCTCCATACTCTTCGTTGAACAGGGGAGGAAGGGTTCCTGCACCCGGTGCGAGTCTCAGTGCGCCGGGGTGTAATTCCGCGGTGACGTGGCTTCGCGTGATGTCTGTCTCATGATAGGCCTCGCGATAAGGACGCCACAAATATCAATTTGGCCGCTTTTTAGTCATGAAGCCTACATAATTTCACCCTTGGTCGAACCTAGGTGTTTGCCTGATGTGAGGGTGGTCACGATAGGGCAGGATTGCCTGACAACGTCCCCCGCCGGCGCCCCCGGCTGGCCCGGACCTTCCGCCAAATTTGTATAGCACCCTCCAATGAAGGAGCAGCCATGACCGAGAACCTGACCCATGTCCGTGAGGTCCTTTCCGACGCCGTGATCGACGACCGTGAGAACGGCGTCATCCGGGCCAAGCGCGAAATTTTCACCGATGAGGATATTTTCGAACTGGAGATGAAGCACATCTTCGAGGGCAACTGGGTTTATCTCGCCCATGAGTCCCAGATCCCCAATGTGGGGGACTACTTCACCACGAACATCGGCCGCACTCCCGTAGTAATCACCCGCGACAAGGACGAGAACCTGAACTGCATCGTCAACGCCTGCTCCCACCGCGGCGCGATGCTGTGCCGCCGCAAGACGGACAACCGCACCACTTTCACCTGCCCGTTCCATGGCTGGACCTTCAAGAACTCCGGTGAGTTGCTGAAGGTCAAGGACTCCCGCAACGCCGGCTACCCGGAGACTTTCAACAAAGAGGGCTCCCACGACCTCACCAAGGTTGCCCGCTTCGACTCCTACCGCGGTTTCCTCTTTGGTTCCTTGAAGGCGGACGTGCTCCCGCTCGAAGAGCACCTGGGTGACGCCACCAAGGTGATCGACTCCATCGTGGACCAGTCCCCGGAGGGACTCGAAGTGCTGCGCGGCTCATCCACCTACACATATGACGGCAACTGGAAGGTGCAGGCGGAGAACGGCGCCGACGGCTACCACGTCACCGCCGTGCACTGGAACTACGCTGCCACCACCGCCCGCCGCAGCGCAGGCGACTCCGCCAACAAGACCAAGGCCATGGACGCCGGCAAGTGGGGCAAGGTCAAGGGCGGCTTCTACTCCTACGACCACGGCCACCTGCTGCTATGGCAGGAGTGGACCAACCCCGAGGACCGCCCGCTGTGGGACCGCCGCGAGGAGCTCGTGGCGAAGTACGGCGAGGAAATGGCCAACTTCATGATCAACATCTCGCGGAACCTGTGCCTGTACCCGAATGTCTACATCATGGACCAGTTCTCCTCCCAGATCCGCCACTTCCGCCCCATCTCCGCGGACCAGACCGAGGTCACCATTTACTGCATCGCACCCAAGGGCGAATCCCAGGAGAACCGCTCCAAGCGCATCCGCCAGTACGAGGACTTCTTCAACGCGACGGGCATGGCCACCCCCGACGACCTCGAAGAGTTCCGATCCTGCAACAAGACTTACTGGGCCACCTCGGCGCCGTGGAACGACATGACGCGCGGGTCCACCCACGAGATCGCCGGCCCCGACGAGCAGGCCCGGGCGCTGGGTATGACCAAGGTCATAGCCTCCGGGGTGCGCACGGAGGACGAGGGGCTCTACCCGATCCAGCACGGGTACTGGAAGGAAGTCATGGACCGGGGCTTGGCGGAGGCGGAGCGCTCCGCTTTGGATAGCCTCCCCGTCACTGCCTGACCGCGTCCACGTCGAACCAGAGAGAGTGCATAACCCATGATCAACCTGACAAAACCTGCTCCGGCGCTCAGGACCGCCGAAGAGATCGCCACGCTCGAAACCGTCCGTGCCTTCCTGTACCGGGAGGCCCGGCTGCTGGATGAGCGCCAATTTGATGACTGGCTCCAGTGCTACCACCCGGACTCCGAGTTCTGGATGCCCGCATGGGACGTCGACGACCGGCTGACCGAGGACCCGCAAAACGAGATCTCGCTCATTTACTACGATAACCGCGGCGGCATTGAGGACCGGGTCTTCCGGATCAAGACGGACCGGTCCTCGGCCACCTCCCTCCCGGAGCCCCGCACCGGGCACAACATCACAAACATCGAGATCGTGGAGCACGACGGCGACCAGGTAAAGGTGCGCTTCAACTGGTTCACCCTGTACTTCCGCTACAACACAACGGACACGTACTTCGGGACCAGCTTCTACACGATCGATCTTGCCGGCGGGGAGCCGGTGATCATGAAGAAGAAGGTCGTCCTCAAGAATGACTACATCCACCACGTGGTTGACGTCTACATGATCTGACGGCAGCGTGCCGGTGCCCGCCCGGCCCCGGCCTTGACCGTTTCAAAACCGTGCCCGGCGGGCACATCCACACTTTCCCGGGTCGCTACGACGCGATCCCCAGCCAGGAGGAAATCATGGGCCACAAAGTAGCCCTCAGCTTCGAGGATGGCGTCACCAAAGTCATCAAGGTCGGCGACTACGAGACCGTGATGGACGCCGCGTACAAGGCACGCATCAACATTCCGTCGGACTGTCGTGATGGTGCGTGCGGCACCTGCAAGGCGTTTTGCGATTCCGGTTCCTTCGATCCGGGTGATTACATTGACGACGCCATGACGGAGGAGGAGCTCGAAAAGGGCTACATGCTCACCTGCCAGGCAGTGCCGGAGTCCGATCTGGCCATTCAGATCCCTGCCACGTCGGAGTCGGCGAAGACCTCGGCCACCACCTTCACTTCCACCGTGAAGGAACTCAACAAGCACACGGAAACAACGGTGTCCTTCACCTTGGACGTGGAAAACCGGGATGCTCTGGCCTTCCTTCCGGGCCAGTACGTCAACGTCAAGGTCCCCGGAACCGACGCGGAGCGTTCCTATTCCTTCAGCAGCGGCCCCGAGGTGCACGATGCGTCGTTCATGGTGCGGGTGACGCCCCAAGGTGCGACGTCCGAATACCTGCGCGACAGGGCAGCGGTGGGCGACACCATAGAATTCACGGGTCCCTACGGCTCGTTCTTCCTGCGCGAGCCCAAGCGACCCCTGCTGCTCCTGGCAGGCGGTACCGGCCTGGCCCCGCTCTTGTCCATCCTTGAGAAGCTCTCCGAGAATCCGCAGTCGGTGCCCGTCCACCTAATTTATGGTTTGACCCGCGAGGCGGACATCGTTGGCTTGGACTGGCTGCGGGAATATGAGGCGAAGCTGCCCGGATTCACGTGGGACTACATTGCTTCCGAACCGGGCACGTCTGCTCCAAACACGGGTTATGTCACCCAGATCATTGCGCCCGCGCACCTGTTCGACGGCGATGTTGACATCTATCTTTGCGGGCCGCCTCCCATGGTCAATGCCGTGTCGAAGTGGCTGGACTCCGAGGGCATCAAGCCCGCCAACTTCTATTTCGAGCGGTTTGCCCCGAAGGAGACCACCGGCGGCGACGCGGAGACAGGTGCACCGGCAGCCGTGGCGAAGATCGAGGCGGAAGGCGACACCATGAGCCGTAGCGAGGCCGTCTCGTCCCTCGAGACCGGCCGGCTGGATTTCCGCAAGGAGGACAGCTTTGCCCAGCTCGACGCGCGCATGGGCCTGGAGCTCGCAGTGAGCGAGCTGATGCTGGGCCGGCTCAGCCAGGAGCAGCTGCACCAGTTCCGCCGGCTTGCCGAGGCCACCACGCGCTTTGTCACCAGTGGCACCATCCAGGACCCGGATGAGTTCGCGCGGACCAACGAGGAGTTCCACGAATACCTCTTTATGGTCTGCGACAACCCCATGCTGCTCGAGTCCTACCGCCGGCTCGACGTCCATGCTCAGATGGCGGCGGCCTTCGAGGCGGGAACCAGCATCTTCATGCGGGTCACGCAGGACCATCTGGATATCGTTGACGCCTTCGAACGTCAGGACAAGGCGCGGGCGCGCGAGGTCATCATGGCCCATGCACACGACGCCAAGGACACCATGGCGAACGCGATCGATGCCAAGGCCGCCCACTGATGACGCAGCCATATGCTGGACAGTTCATTACTCCTGGCCGTTATGCCGGCAAGGTGGCTCTTGTGACCGGCTCCGCCCAGGGCATTGGCCAGAAGGTAGCGGAGCGGATCGGGGCCGAGGGCGGCGCCGTTGTCCTCGTGGACCGGTCCGACCTGGTCCATGAGGTGGCGCAAGGGATCGAGGAGGCGGCCCAGGGTTCCGGTTCAGGAGGCTCGGCTACCTCGGTGACCGCAGATCTTGAGACCTTCGCAGGTGCGCAGCAGGCCGTGGAGGCTGCGCTGGCCGCCCACGGCCGGGTGGACGTACTGGTCAACAATGTCGGCGGCACGATTTGGGCCCGCCCGTACGAAGAGTACGACGAGGAGAAGATCGAGAAGGAAATCCGCCGCTCACTCTTTCCCACCCTCTGGACCTGCCGGGCGGTGCTGCCGGCCATGCTGAAACAGGGCTCCGGTACCATCGTCAACGTTTCCTCGGTGGCCACCCGCGGGCTGCACCGGGTGCCCTATGCAGCGGCGAAGGGCGGAGTCAATGCCTTAACGCAGTCGTTGGCAATGGAGGTGGGCGGACGAGGCATCCGCGTGGTCGCAACCGCACCGGGGGGTACCGAGGCGCCGCCCCGCAAGGTCAAGCGGGGGCCGGAGGCCGAATCCTCCACGGAAAAGGCCTGGTACCAGGTGATCGTTGACCAAACCGTGGATTCTTCCTTTTTCAAGCGCTACGGGACCTTGGACGAACAGGCCGCGCCGATCGTATTCCTTGGATCAGATGAAGCGTCTTACCTCACCGGAACCATCCTTCCAGTTGCTGGCGGGGACCTGGGCTAAGGCCGCCGTGATGAATTCCCGCCGCCAGGGCCGTACGGTCCGCTCCAGTAGGATTGCGGTCATGACGACGGGCTCCATAAGCAGTGAAATGGCGGAGGACCTTCCGCTCGTTGGCCGGCGGGAGGTCTTCGAGGAGCTGTTGGAGATTCTCCGCACTGTCCGCAAGGGACATGTGGGCGCAGTGGTGATCTCCGGGCCATCGGGCTCCGGGAAGACCGCAGTGCTCGATTTATTCCTTGAGCACTGCCGCACCGGGGTCCGTGGTGTCCGCGTACTGTCCGCCATGGGCGACGAATGGGAGGCGCAGTTTGCCCTCGCCGGTTACTCCCAGCTTATGCTCGCCGCGCCGCTTCGCTCGGCAAAGGATTACGACGGCGGCCCGCCGGTTCCCGCTGGCCCCGTCGCGGCTCTCATGCCGGCCCAGGTGGTCAATTACGCTTCGACGCTCAGCGCCCACCTTGAAGGACTGCAGTCGCACGGCACCGTAGTTGTCGCCGTCGACGACGTTCACAAACTCGACGCCGAGAGCCTGCGCATCCTCACCTTCGTCATGCGCCGGCTGCACGGAAAAAGGATTCTGTTCCTGCTCACGATCAACCCCGATGACGCAACACGTGTCCCCGTAGGTGCCCTGGACTTCCTTTCAGGTCATCAGGTCACCCGGATCCCGCTGGATCCGCTCACGCCCAAGCAGGTCCAGCATCTTGCCCGGACGAGGCTCGGCATCGACCTTAGTGCCACGGCGGCCCACGGTCTGGTCCAGCACACCGGCGGAATTGCGCAACCGGTCGTCGAGCTGCTCCAGGAGTTACCAGCGGAGACGTGGCAGACGTGGTTTCCTACCCTGCCTCCGACCTCCCGGGTGCGCGCCCGGATGCGCAGCGTCCTGGCGGCCGCGTCTCCCGGGCTGGTCTCTGTGGCAGAGGCTGCGTCCGTGCTCGGACGCAGCGCGGGTCTGGCGGAGGTTTCCCAGGTCAGCGGGCTGGAGTCGGTCATGGAGGTACTCGACGAGGGACACCGGGCAGGGCTGCTGGGGTTGACTGTTGATCAGGCCCGTTCTTCCGTTGTGTTCTTTGAACCAGGCACAGCTCAGGCCATCTACGAACAGATCGTCCCCAGCCGGCGCATCGCGCTGCACCGGCTGGCAGCTGAGGCCGTGCAGCCCGAGGGTGAACGTCTGGGCCACCGCGTCTCAGCGACTCCCGGAGCAGACGAGGCCCTTGCTGAGGAGTTGGAGGAGCACGCCCGGGGCCAGGCCCTGCTGGGGGTGTGGCAGGATGCCTCGACGGCGCTGTTCTCCGCGTCCCGGCTTTCCCAGGACACCCGTTCCCGGAACGACAGGCTGTTGAGAGCCGTGGACGCCCTGGTGGGTTCCGGCAATATAGCCCAGGCCCAAATGTGGAGCGCGGCAGTGGACGCCCTGCCGTCCTCACCGCTCCGCTCCTCAGTCCTGGGATACCTCTCTACTGTGTCGGGACAAAATGACAGCGCGCAGACGCAGCTGGAGATGGCGTGGCGCACCTGCAACCCGCAGCGTGATCCCGCGGCCGCCGCGCAGGTGGCGCAGCGCTTCGTCCTGCACGGGGTAGCGTCCTGGGACGGCCCGCTGATTACCGGCTGGGCCGAACGGGCGATGGAACTTACGCAGCCGGGAACCCCTGCGCACATTGAGTCAGAGGCAATCTACGGCTTGGGCCTGTATGCACAGGGCCGGCTTTCGGAGGCGGAGGCCTCCTATCACCGGGCCTTCGAACATGCTGCCGAGAACGCCCAGAAGCAGCGGGTCCAGATGGGTGCCGGCTGGCTGGCATTGCGCCTTGACAACGTTGAGTCAGCGTTGATTAACTTCGAGGCGGCTGCTCCCACTGAGTACCGTGGCGGCTCGATGCGGATTTCCCTGTGGGCCGAGGCCTGGCTGGCGCGTACCCACCTGGTGCTTGGCAACTGGGATGCGGCTGCTGCCACCGTGGCGCGCGCATCTGTCCGCCTCGAAACCTCGCGAATGCCGCTGATCCGGCCCCTGCTGTACTGGACAGCGGCGGAGCTTTGGTCCATGCGCGGGGACTGGGACCGGGCCCGATACTACGTTTCACAGGCAGCGGTGCAGCCGGGGACCTACCGGGCCATGCAGGTGCCGGCAAGCCTTGCCCGTGCCCGCTTCCACGAGGCTCGGGCCGACTATGAAAGCGCTTTGGCTGTGCTGCAGCCGCTGACGGAGCTGGACCCCTGGACTGAGAACCGGGTGTCCTTCTGGCCCTGGCAGGACACCTACGTCAACGCCCTTGTCATGACTGATCAGCTCGACGCCGCCGACTCGTTCCTTACCGCGTTTGAACGGGTTCCGCGAGAGCGGGAAGTGCCTTCGGATCTGGCGCGGATGGCGTGGGCGAGGGGCCGACTCGTGGCCGCGCAGGGGGACCCCGACACTGCCAGGGAGCACTTCGAGACGTCCCTGGGCCACCTCCGCGGGCTTAACCGGCCGTATTTGCGGGCGCGGGTCAGCTTTGCCTACGGCCAAAGCATGCGCCGGGCGGGCAAACGGCGCTTGGCGTCCTCGGTCCTGCGCGTGGCCCGCGACCTGTACGACTCCCTTGGGGCGGCCACGTACGTGGAACGGTGCGACCGTGAGCTCAAAGCAACAGGTCTTGACGTCGGTAACCTGCCCGATCCGGCCGATCCCGTGCTCATGGCGGCCAGCGACCACCACCTTCAGTTAACAGCACAGGAACGGGCGGTGGTCGAACTGGTAGCGGCCGGGGCTACCAACAAGGAGGCGGCGCGGGCTCTGTTCCTGGCGGAGAAGACGGTTCAGTACCACCTGACGCGGGTCTACCGGAAGATGGGAATCCGTTCCCGCAGCGAACTTGCGGCTGTGTTCCGGGCCAAGGACTGACCCGGAACACAGCTTGTTCTGAAGTAAGCAGGTGTGACTTGACCCGGCGTTTACTTGACGTCGGACGGGTGCTTGGCGAGCGGCACCACCGAGATGTCCATGAAAGGGAACAACGGCAGGTTCTGCAGGATCTCATGAAGTTCGTCGTTCGAATCGACGTCGAAGATTGAGTAGTTGGCGTACTCCCCAACCACTCGCCAGATTTCCGGCCACTTTCCCGAGTGCTGTAGCTCATGCGAGTAGGCCTTCTCCTTGGCCTTGATCTCCGCGGCTTCCGCGGCGGGGAGGTCGGCGGGCAGGTTTACGTCCATGTGGACAAGAAATTTCACGGATCTACTTTCGGAGGTTGGGATGTCATCGGTCTGAGCGGTACAGGGAGAGCTTGTCTTCATCAACGGCTGTGCCCACGCCTGGTCCCTCGGGAACACGGATGCGACCGCCGGTGATGGCCAGGGGCTCGGCCAGGAGGTCGTCGGCCATGTCCAGGTAATTCGACAGCTCCGCCGCACGCTTGGCCGTATGGGCGAAGGCAGCGCCGAAGACCACCGAGGCGGCGGTGCCGACCTGAGTGTCGATTTGGTTGCCAATATAAACGTCGATGCCCATACCCTCGGCCATCCCCACGATTTTGGCGGCCTCGGTAAAACCGGACCGTGCCGTCTTTACAGCCAGGAGGTTCGCGCCCCCGGTGAGGATTTCCCGTGCGGCCTCACCTAGATTGGCAGCAGACTCGTCCGCAGCGATGGGGATGGGGGAGTTCGCCACGAGGCGACGGCGCCCGAGGACTTCGCGGGCGTCGTCGGGTTCCTCCAGGAACTGCAGGCCCAACTCCGCCGTGCGTCGCAGCACTTCGGCGGCCTCGTTGGCGGACCACCCGCGGTTGGCGTCCATGTAAAGCTCAGCGTCCTCGCCAAGGCCATCGCGCAGTACCCGGGCGGCCTCGATGTCGAGGTGAAGGGGACGGCGCCCGGTCTTGAGCTTGAAGGTGTTGATGCCATAGGTCTCGCGGAACTCCAGCGCCAATGCCAGCAACTCCTGGGCAGGCTTAAAGCCGAGCATATGGGAGACCCGGAGCGAGTCGGAGTACCCGCCCAGCAGCTTTGTCACCGGCTGCCCGAGAGTCTTGCCAATGACGTCCCACAGGGCGATATCCACGGCCCCCTTGGCCGTCTGGTTGTGGACAGTCCGGTACAGGATTTCCTGGACCTTCTCCCGGTCAAAGATGTCGACCCCGATCAGCTGAGGGGCAAAAATATCTTCTACCACCGCGACGATGGACTTCTGCGTCTCACCATAGGTGTAGGGGCGCGGCGGTGTGTCGGCAGTGCCCACCAGCCCGTCGTCTGTGCGGAGCCTGATGATCACATGGTCTGCCTCGTGCACGGACCCGGAGGCGAAGTGCAGGGGGTGGAGATAGGGGATCGAGTAGGGGATCGCCTCAATGGCTGCGATCTTCATCAGCGGGTCAGCCTTTCATCAGTGGGAAACGGCACGGGGCCGGGGTGAGGGGGCAGGCGCCCGGGCTCTGCAGTCGCGGTATCAACGACTTCCAGGAAATTTTGCAGCAGGGTGGAGGGATGCCCGCGCATCCAGGCGACTGCGAGTTCGACCGCGGGGACGTTTTCAATCTCCCGGTAGGCCACGCCTTCGAGTTGGATGGCCCGCACGCTGGACGGCATGACGGCCACCCCGCCCCCAGCGGCCACGAAGGCCAGCATCGTGGAGGTCTCTCCCACCACCTGGGCGATGCGTGGCCGGAAGCCGGCCTGGCGGCACAGGTCCGACGTGGTGCGGTAGAGCACAGATTCGGGTGCATAGGCGATGAAATCCTGGTCCTGCAATTCGTGCATGGCCACGGTCCGGTCTACGGCCAGGGCGCTGAACGAGGGAAGCGCGACGACAAGCGGTTCCTTGGCCACAATCCGGTAGTCGATGTCCGGTGAAGCAACGGGGGGGCGCAGCAACGCGGCGTCGAGTCTACCCTCCCGCAGCCCTGCTTCCATGGAAGGAGTGAGCATTTCGCCGTGCAGCGCAAGGGACAGGCCGGGCAGGACCTGCTTGGCAAGGCGGGCGATCTGCGGCATGACGCCGTAGGTTGCCGACCCTGAGAAGCCCACCCTCAGGACGCCGGTGGCGCCCTTGCCCACTTGAGAGACATCGGCCTGAAGTGTCGCTAACTCGTTGACAATCTGCCGACCGCGATCCAGCAGGAGTTGGCCCGCCGCTGTGAGGTCCACCCTGCGGGTGGTTCGGTTGAGCAACTTCACGCCAAGCTGGTCCTCCAACTGACGAATCTGCTGCGAGAGAGGTGGCTGCGCCATGTGGAGGCGCTTGGCGGCGCGGCCAAAGTGCCGTTCCTCGGCAACCGCGATGAAATAGTTCAATTGGCGGATGTCCAAGGTGCTGCCGTCCTTCTGCCGGGACCGGCCTCAAGGATGCTGCCCTGTGCGCGGTAATTAGTTCAAATAATAACTATAATAAGCCCTACTAGGTAATCTGGCACGCGTAATACTGTCAGGGCAGCATCACGCGGGCTACCTGAGTTGCTCCGAAGGGATACTGTCCCTTGTCCGCCCTTCGACGATCTCCTCCACTTTGTGCTCGGCTTCCTCCAGCTTTCGCTGGCGGGGGACCAAAACGGTCACGACTGCGCCGACGAGGGCTACGGCCCCATAGATATAAAATGCAGTGGCCCCGCCAATGCCTGCGGCAGCCAGCCAGCCACCGATGATGGGTCCCAGTATCCCGCCGAAGCGTCCCACACTTGCGCACCATGCCACGCCAGCGGCCCGGGCATTGGTGGTGTAGTAATTCGACTGGAACCCATAAATCAGGACCTGGGTGCCCAGTGTGCCTACCCCGGCGAAGGCGATGAAGGTGAACAGCAATGGCAGCGGGAAGCTGAAGGTCATCAGCACCAGGCTGATGGTCGCCAGAACAAAGGTGGAGGCGATGACCCGCTGGGGGCCGCCCTTGTCAGCGAGGCGCGAAAGCAGCAGACCGCCCGCGACGGCACCCAGGTTCAGCGCCAGGGGGAAGAACAGGGAGTATGTGCGCCCGTAGCCGTAGCCTTCCATGATTTTCGGCAACCATGTGTTCAGGCCGTAAGTCAGGAGCAGGCCACAGAACGACATCAGGCCAAGCAAAATGGATGGCACAGCGAACTGCCGGGAGAACACTGCGGCGAAACCTGTTTTTTGCGGTGCGGCGCCCACCTGTTGAATGACCCGTTCCTCGATAAGCGGAACGCCGGTGCGATGCGAAGCGGCCTGGGCTTCCTGCTCACGGCCGCGGGCCAGCAGCCAGCGCGGAGACTCAGGGAGCTTGAACCAGGCGATGGGCACGAGGAGGACGAGGGGTAGGGCGCCGATCATGAACAGCCCGCGCCAGCCGATGTCATTGAGCAGCAGGATGCCCAGGATTGATGCCAGGACGCCGCCTGCAGGGACTCCGGAATACACAATTGCGTTGTAGAACTGACGCCTTCCGGCGGGTGCGAATTCAGCCATGGTGGCGCCGGCAGTAGCGATAACCACTCCCAGGCCAAGCCCGGTAACAAACCGCAAGGCTCCAAAAGCAGTGACGCTGGTGGCAAAGGCCGTGACGAACATGCCCACCGAGAACCAGGCGATGCCCAGGAGCATCAGCCGGCGCCGGCCGAAGAAGTCGCCGACTGCGCCGCAGATCAGGGAGCCCACGAGGACTCCGATGAGTGCCCAGGATCCCAGGAGGCCGGCGGCGACTGTATCAAAAGCGCCGATCTGGCTAGGGTCCGCAAGCAGCCCCGGAAGGACAGTGCCGTAAATAACGAGGTCGTATCCGTCAAACACGAGGGCTGTGCAGATGATGAAGGCCACCCAATTGGCGGTGCGCGCCTCCTTTTTTGGATTTTCGGCTATAACGGCATGCGGTTGTGTCATGATGCCAGGTCCTCTCTGGGGGAAGTGAAGGCGGAGCAGCGCAGCGAAGGATCTTCGGGGCCGTCTTCCGATTGCTTTCAGCCTGACAGAGCTGTGATGCAAGTCATATGAGGGAAATACCCGGCTTTTCGCCCGGGGGATATTTATATGCTGCACATATCAAATGGGTGTTTTGGGAGCAAGACCCGGGGCAGTCCCGCCCGTCTCAATCCATACGATCTGGATATGGAACAGCAGGGCAGGAACGCTGGTCGGAATACTGACGCGTGGATAGGCTGGCAAAATGATCAAGCCCGCACGCCTTCACTCAGACCTGTCCCGCCTCGGCCGGGAGTCGGACATGTTCCTGGCCACCGTTGAGTCCCTTGTCGACGACGAGATGACCGCTCCCTCGCTGTGTGAAGGGTGGACGCGAGCCGATGTCATCGCCCACGTCGCCTCCAGCGGCCGCGCTTTGGTGAAGCTCATCGACTGGGCCACGTCAGGTGAGGAGCGTCCCTTGTATGCCTCACGGGACGCCCGCTCCCAGGAGATCGCCGCCTTGGCCGCTCTCCCGAGGGAAGAGCTCGTCGGGGAATTGCGGGAGTCGGCCCGGAACTTCGCCGAGCAGGCACAGCGGCTGGGCGGGGGGCTTGCGGCCCCTGAGGTGCAGCTTAACGGCGGTGCGCTCCCTGCCACCTCCATCGTTGCGCTCCGGATTGCCGAGGTGGTGGTGCATCACCATGACCTCGACACTGCCTGGACCATCGAGGAGGCCGATCCGGATTCGCTGCTGAACGCCCTCGAAGCCGTGGTGCGTTCACTCCGGGCCAAGGGGTCGCCGGGAATGACGTTGGTGACCGAGGAACGTGACGAGTGGGTGATCGGCGACGGCGGTCTGCGGGTTGTGTCCGACCGCGAAGGCCTGCTCCAGTGGCTGGCCCGCGGGGACGCCGAACATATTGACGTGGACGGCCCGGTGCCGGTGCTGCCATCCTGGTGAGCGGACGTGCGGTGGCACAAGGCATGACTGCAGCGGTCCAGGACATGGATGCGGAAGGAAGTCGGGCGACGGCCCGGGTGTCCTTGCCCGATTCAACGTTGCCTGCGGCAGGCTGAAAGGGGTGTGCACATTGTGCACACCCTGGGCTTCGGATCGGGTCGTACTGGTGCCGGACTGGGCCGGATTCGGGATGTTTGCGGGGGAGTCCAGTGGTTTCGGGGGCTGGATTCCGGTTCGAGTCCCACCTTGGGCACGTATTCCCCCCTCGTCAGAGGGGGTTTTGCTTTTAATGTGTGTACATTAACCCTCCGCGGGTCCCTCTGATTGTGGCCGCGGTCTGTGGCTGGTGCCGCGGTGGCCTGTAAAGTTGTGTGGGTGGCGGGCTAGGGTCCTGGCTGGTGGGCCCTCCGCCTGCTGGCGTCCTGGGTTGTCGGTCCTCTTTGTGGCTTGTTCTGATGGCCCTTGTTGGCCGTCACTCATTCATGGCTACGGGTTGTGTTGACGACATGACCTAGGGAAATTTCCTTCTAGCTTTTCCTCCAATAGCTGCTTCCTGTGGGCCAAGCAGAGCGCGCGCATCGCGGGTTTGTCCGGCCAAAGGGGGTGTGTAGATTGTGCACACGCCCCTGGACGGGCATCCGCTCGGCGTGCATTGCGGTCCTTTCCTGCAACTTTTCGGCTGGTATCAGTTCATGCGTCCTGGCGTTCTGGGTGACATGTCCTGAGGGAAAATCGGTGTCTGTCGCGTTGTTAGGATGGCTGGCCGCCCAGTTGGCCATCACGTGAGTCCTCCCGTTCTTTCTTTTGCTTCAACGACGTGTTCCATTTTCTGGGCGTCGTTTCCGACGTGGGCAGGCGGAGCCCTCGTTTACGCTGACCCGCTTTACGATGTCAGCTTTGGGTACATCCCGCTTCAAATACAACTTCCTGGCGGGGCGGATACAAGGGCGCTGCATCTTTCGCAGACCGTGCGAACTGCCATACGCCAAAGCTAATGGCACGGGAGCCATGGCGGCCTGCGGACTTGGCTCCGCGGCATGTCAGGCACTCCCGTCGCTTGCGGGGAGCACTGGCGTGGCGTAGGCGTGGCTGGTCTGGACGATGTCGGTGACGGTGTCGAGTTCGGTCGCATTCCGTGGCCCGTAGATCATGACCATTCCGTGGGCGAGGCGGATGCCCGCGAGGGGGTGGGCGACGGCCCATCCCTTGGCGATTGCGTCGCGGCTCAGCGCCAGCGGCAGTGCCAGATGCAGAGAACCGTCGTAGTCGGGGTGGAGGTGTGCGAACTCGCCAACTTGTGGCACGAGGAACGCATCAAGCGGGGCCCCCGGGCCCTGTTCGACCATGAAGCCAGATGCGCCGGGTACGGAGATGGCTGACTGACGGGCGGTTACCCCTGGCAAGGCCGTGATGCTGCTGAGGAGTTGCTCTCGGATATGGAGGGGGCTGTTGTCGGAGCGTTGCTCCTGGGGAATCGACCAGGAAACTTCGGGCCGGGTACCTTGGCGGGCCGGAAGTTTGCCGTCTGGAAGGGTATCCCACCTGCCGGGCCCGGAGGGCAGAATGCTGCGGGTGGCGAGGAAATTCAGACGTTCTGCGATCCAGCCGTCAAGCTCGGCAATGGTGGTGTTGGTGAGCCCGTGGCCGCCGGGGTCGCGGCGTGCGTAGGCGGGTGCGCCGGAATCGCCGAGCAGGTAGGTCCACGTGCGGTCCAGCAGTTCGCGGGGGATGACTGTGTCCGTGTCGCCTTGGGCTATAAAGACCGGCACTCCGGCCAGGCGCGCAGGTGAGGTTGGGACGCCGGCGTCGAACGGTAATGTTCCGTACAGGATTGCAGCGCCGGCGAAGCGCTGCGGATCGGCCAGAAGCAGACCACCGGCGAACGCGGCGCCGCCGCTGAAGCCAACGAGTATTACCTGGCGGCCCGCGGGCGCCACGTCGTCGAGCCACTCCCGGAACCAGGCCATGGTCTGAGTGAGGGACTCCGCGACCGGACGGCCGATTCCGCGGTTGGCGAACCAGGCGTATCCGCCTCCGGCGGGGATCGGTGCGCGGACGGCTGCGTACGATGGTCCGGGTGGCAGGTGTCCGGCTAGGCCAATGATGCCGGTCTCGTCGGCGCCGCGTCCGTGCAATAGGACCACAAGGGGACGGTCGGGGGCGTCAGGGCTGTGCCAGATGGCGGTAGGTTTGCCGAAATCGTCATTCATGAGTTGTCCTCCTCAGTGCTGGCTGTGGCGATGCGGCCGGCGGTGGGCACGCCGGACCATCGGGCCAGTTCGGCGTCGAGCTCCAGCGGCTCGACGGGAGCGGTGTTCTCGTACTCGCCCCAATGCTGCCGGGGAAGCATCCACATAAGTTCGAACTCGTTGCCGTCCGGATCTGCGCCGTAGATGCTCTTGGTGGCGCCATGGCTGGACTGACCGGTGTATGCGCCAGCGTCCGTCAAGGTCCGGCGGGCCTCGGCGAGCTCATCGATGGTGTCCAGCTGCCACGCGAGGTGGTAGAGCCCGACGCCGCCACGCACCGTAGGCGCCGCGGCGGCGCCTACGCCGAAGAGGCCGAGGTCGTGGTGGTTGCCGGAGCGGGGCAGCCGCAGGAATGCAGCGTTCGCAGCCGGTTCGCGGGCGACCACTTCCATGCTGAAGACGTGGGTGTAGAAGCGCTCGGCCCGGTCAAGGTCGGTGACGAATAGTACGGCGTGGTTCAGCCGGACGGGGGAGACTGGCATCGGAGGTAATTCTTTCTCTGTTTGGGGCCATGAGCGTGCCTCGGGAGCCGGCCAGAATGAAGGCGGGGCGGCTCCCGGTGATGCGATGCTGCGGGGTTGGGCTGACCGTCGGGTCAGGCCTGGACGGCGAATCCTCCAGTCCAAGAGATCTTCTCGCCGGCCGCGAGGGCGATCTGAAGGAAGCCCTTTGCCTCCAGCTCACGTGCCCGTCGCAGTGAGCCGGCATCAATGGCGCGCAGGCCGCCGGCAGTGATGACCTCCGCGAGCCGGGATTTCGCGTCGGCGTCGTCCCCGGCGATCAGCACAGTGGTGGGTTGCCCGGCGATCTCGCCCGCGGCCAGGGTGGCCGCGAAGGTGGTGTTGAAGGCCTTCACCACGTGGGAGTTCGGTAGCGCGGCCTGGATTTCGGCAGCGGCCGAGGAATCAGCCGGCACGGTCAGGGAGTCGAAGGTTTCAAAGTTCAACGGGTTGGTGATGTCCACGATGATCTTGCCGGCGAGCTGGCCAGCACGTTGGGCCAGGATCTCCTGCACGGCGGGGTAGGGAACGGCCAGGACGACAATCTCACCGGTGACCGCCTGGGCAGTGTCCTCGCTGCCGAGGACCTGGACGGTGTTGCCGCCCTTTTCAACGATGCCGGCGATGGCCGTGCCCATGTTGCCCGTTCCGAGGATGCTTACAGTGGTCATAACGGTCTCCTTCGTTTCGAACCCCAGTTGATTGAGGCTTCAACTAAATAGTAGCGGCTAAGGTTAGTTGTCGCAACAACAAACTTCGGAGAGAATGGAGCCATGGAAACGAACTGGCTTACAAAAGACGAATTGGCTGCCTGGGTGCGGCTGTATACGGTGGTCGAGCTGCTGCCCAATGTGTTGGACTCCCAGCTGCGCCGTGACGCGGACCTGACCAGTTTTGAGTACTACGTGCTCGCGATGCTCTCCGAAGCCCCTGACCGGACCCTGCGAATGACCGCCCTGGCGGCCCGGACCAGCGCCACGCTGCCCCGCCTGTCCCACGTCGTCAAGCGGCTCGAGGCGCGCGGTCTAATGGAGCGCTTTCCCTGCCCCGAGGACCGGCGTGCAACCAACGCCCGCATCACCGATGATGGATGGCGCAAAATCCTGGAAGCCGCGCCGGGCCATGTGGCAAACGTCCGCAGTCACGTCATTGACGCGCTCACTCCCGAACAGCTCGGCCAGCTCCGGGGGATCGCCGATGCCCTCCTGGGGAGGCTGGATCCTGATGCGGCTATGGCGCCCCTCTATCGCCGTCATGACGTGACTGCATGAGCCCCCTCGCCAGTCCCGCTCAGAAAATACTGCGCACAGTCGACAAATTAGTTGACGCAACAACCATTTACTCTTAGAGTGGTACTTGAAACATCAACTAAACTTCCGAAGGCCGGGCTTGAACCGCCCCCTTCAGGAAGCCAAGACAAAAGGAACGATCCCATGACTTCTCCGGTCTATCCCGCTGCCACGCAGTCCAATCTCGCCCGTACAGTCCTGCGCCTGGCCGTGGGCGTTGTCTTCTTTGCCCACGGCTGGCAGAAGATCTTTGAATACACCATCCCGGGCACGCAGGCCGCTTTCGTTCAGATGGGGGTACCGGCTGCTCAGCTGGTTGCTCCCGCCATCGGCGTTCTGGAACTCCTTGGGGGCGCCGCCATCATTCTTGGCGTACTGGTCCGCCCAGTGGCCGCCCTCCTGGCACTGGACATGCTCGGCGCCCTGTTCCTGGTCCACGCGCCGGCCGGCATCTTCGCTGACAAAGGCGGATACGAACTCGTGCTCGTCCTCGCGGCCGGCGCGGCAGCCCTCGCCATCGTCGGGGCAGGCCGGTTCTCCATCGACGCCCTGGTCTTCGGCCGCAGCCAGAACCGCACTATCGCAGCCCTGGCCTAAGCAGCAGGCAGCCTCAAGACAAAGCACGGCGCCCGGAACCCGCACAAACGGGTGCCGGGCGCCGTTCTTGGTTACCGACTCGATCGGATGATTCTGAGCGTATCCTCCTTGCACCATGCGGAGCCGTGAAATGAGGCATGGAGGGATGCTTGATGCAGGCGTCCTCGAGGAGCTTCTCCAGCCGCTGGATCTCCCGGGTCCGTTCCCGGGTGATGATGGTCCTGGCCCGGGTCAGGTCACGCAGTTCACGGATCGGCGGCGGGGGCACAAACGAGGCACGGACCAGCCCGTGGGCGCCCAGATCGGCCAGCCAGGCAGCGTCGGAGACATCGGTTTTGCGGCCCGGGACGTTCCTGGCATCACGGGCGTTGACCAGAACGACATTCAGGCCCTCGTCCTCGAGCAGGTAGTAGAAGGGACGCCAGTAATCACCGGTCGCTTCCATCACCACCAGGCTCACCCGCTCCTTGAGCAGGTGTTCCTTCAGGTTCAGAATCTGGCCGGTCATCGCACCCCAAGTGGTGACCGTAGAGGCAGTTGCCTTCGCTCCGCGGCCCTGGACACGGACGCAGACCTTCGCGTCCTTCTTCGAAATATCAATACCCGCGCACCGCGGGTGGATCACTTCCATCCCGGATCACCCTTCCCAGTCATTCCGGCAGGAATCAAGGTGCATGCGTTCCGGGGAGGGCGGATAAAACGACAAATCTGACATTCGTGCTCAAAGGCAACAATCCACGGTCCCGCGGACAACAAAACTGTGCCCTCCACCACCAAACTAGTCCACAGGCTCACCGGCACCATAGGGGAATCGGGGTCCACCGAAACACACACATCAAGTGTGTCCCCACAGCCTCTGCAAGCACCAGAGATCCACCGGATCAGAGGTGACCCGGCCAAATTTTCCATCCCCACGGCGGAGCGAAGCACCTCAGGAACTAGGCCCGGGAGCAGGAAATCGAGCTCGTCCATGCCGACAAATCTGGTGAAAAGGGCGCCCGCTACGGTCACTTTGCGGCGGTGGTTCCGGAGGTTGCGAGGTCGATGCCACGGGTTTCCGGGAGGCCGAAAGTGGCGAAGAGGCTCACCAGGCTCACGCCGGCCAGAAGCAGCCCGATGGCGGGACTCCCCAGGCTGGCGCCGAGCGATGCGGCCACCAGTGGCGTGATGCCGCCGCCGACGAGCGCTCCGAGGTTGTAGGCCATTCCGGCACCTGTGTAGCGGTAACGGGTGGCGAAGAGCTCCGGCAGGAAGGCGCCCACCGGACCGTAGATTCCGGCGACGATCAGCAGCGTGCCGGACAGCCCGACTGCAAACGACCAGGTGGTGCCGATGTCGAGAATCGGGAAAAGCAGGAGCGACCAGGGGATCGCCACGACGCACGAGCCAACGATCACGGCTCGGCGGCCGATCCGGTCGGAGAGCACTGCGCTGCCAATAGTTCCTGCTGCGAAGAACATCGCGCCGACGATTCCCAGCGAGAGGATGGTGGGTCGGCTGTGGCCAAGGCCCTCGGCACTTGTGCCATAGCTGCTGAGAAAGGCTGTGCCGATGTAGAAGAAAGCGAAGAGCATCATGGTGGAGGCGCCGCCCAGGAGGATCTGGCGTGGCTGGTTTCGCACCGACTCCCACACGGGTAGCTTGCGGGGCCCGGCCGGGACGGCGCTCGAGTTGCTGGCCTCCTTGAAGACCGGAGTCTCTTCGATCTTGAGGCGGATGTAGAGACCGATCATAACGAGCACTGCACTTCCGATGAAAGGAATGCGCCAGCCGTACGTGAGGAATGCCTCCGACTTGTCGCCGAGTGACAGATTGATGATGAGGAAGGTTGCACTCGCGAGGGCGAAGCCAATCGACGGGCCCAGCTGGGGGAAGGCTGCGAAGAGGCCCCGGTGTTTGGGCGGGGCGTACTCGGCGGCCATCAGTGCCGCGCCGGCCCATTCGCCGCCGACAGCGAATCCCTGAAGAAAGCGGAGAACAACGAGGATGATCGGCGCGGCGATCCCGATTACGCTGGCGTCGGGCAGCAGCCCGATGGTGACGGTCGCGATGCCCATGATGAGCAGTGTGCTGACGAGCGTTTTCTTGCGCCCCAGCCTGTCACCGAAGTGGCCGAACAGGACGGCACCAAGGGGGCGCGAGACGAAGGCCACGGCAAAGGTTCCGAATGAGGCGAGAGTGCCGGCGGCCGGGCCGAGCGCCGGGAAGAAGACCTGGGGGAAGACGAGGGCCGCAGCCGTACCGTAGATGAGGAAGTCGTAGAACTCGATGATGCTGCCCATCGAGCTGGCGACGGCGACCCTGGCCATCGAGGTGCGGCGCGGACCGGACCGGTTCGCAACCGGTGCGAGGCTTTCGAGCATGCGATATCTCCTTTGACATCGGTCGTCGAAACGAGGTTTGTTTCGACGCGAAGATGTCATCGTGCCAGCGCCGTGCGTTCGCCACCACCTCCCGATGGAGGTGTTTTCGCGCCACCGGTCAGGGCAAAAGGCGGAGCCGGCGTGCGGCCACTACGGCCTCCGCACGGCTGTGCGCGTCCAGTTTCGCCATGATCGTCTGCATGTAGCTCTTCACGGTCACTGCCTTGAGTGAGAGCCGTTTGCCGGTTTCGGCATAGGAACAGCCGAGCGCCACTTGGGCGAGCACATCCGTCTCCCGCCGGGTGAGGTGCGGGACGCCGGCCGGCGCCGCGTCGGAGCCCTCGAGCCGTGCGGTCACGGCGATGATGCGCTGGGCGAGTTCGGGATCAGTCGTGGTGCTGGCCACCGAGAGGAGCTCGGCATGCGCGAGCCGGACGGTCTCGATGAGGTTCCGGTCCGGTGGCTCCGCGGCCAGGCTTTGGACGACCCGGAGAATCGAGACTCGGTGGTCCACCTCGTCCCGAATGGCCAGTTCCCGCGAGATCCTCGAGGCGCCGGTGCTGAGTTCGGTCACCACGGACTCGCCGATCGATGTCCGCTCCCGCGTTGCCGCGTAGAGGACACACCGGGCACGGCCGTCTACGAGGATGGGGAGCGCCACCATAGTCCGCAGCCCCTCGATGCGTACGGCGGCGTCATGATGATGGGTGATGCTGTCCGAGTCAAAGTAATCGGCCACCCCGACCGTGCGCGCCTGGGAGAGGGCCCGCCCGCCCACCCCCTCCCCGGGCTGCACGCTGAGGTTCTTCAGACCGTGCGTCGTGGTGCCGAAGAACTCGGTGATGGTGAGCTCGGTGCGGTTGACGAGGCCTGCGAAGAACACCGCTGAGCCTGTCCGGGCTGCGGTTTCCCGGATCGCCCGCTTCAGCAGGTCGCGGTCGCTCGGACGGTAGACGTCGTTGTCACTCCCTGTCATAGGGCCCTTCCCCGGTTAGATGGAGCAGGTGGACTGAGCAGCCGGATGGAGCAGGCTAGACGGAGCGGCCGTCGATCTTGTCCTGGATGCGCCGCGCCAGCTCAGCAGTGGGTGTCGAGCGGGGAAAAACAGCCACAACCAGGTCGTCCCCGGCCGGGACGGATGCGGGGCCGCCCTGCGGCAGTACCCCGAAAATACGGCGCACCGCCAACAGCTCGTGTTCCAGGTTCTGGAGGGAACCGCGGGAGGAGTCCAGCATCATTTCGCGCAGCACATAGTTATGGGTTGAGGTGACAGCAGCGGCGAACCGGATTGCATCAAGCGTTGATATGCCCGGCAGTGCCTGGCGAAGGTAGTCCGAGAAAAGACGTTCATAGCGGGAGACCATGATCGTTTCCCGGTCCCGCAGCGCGGGCACCGCCTGCACCACGTGGTAGCGCTTTTGGGACAGCTTTCGGCGTTCGGAAAATTTCACGAAGACCAGCTCTGCGGCCTGGCACACAGCCTCCCACGGATCGGGATGGCTGGCTGCCAGGTAAACCGTCAGCTCGGTGAGCAGGGCTTCGTGGTCCGCAAAGATCACGTCTTCCTTAGCGCGGAACTGACGGAAGAAGGTGCTGCGGGAGATTCCGGCAGCGAGGGCAATATCGTCCACGCTGGTCGGGTCGTAGCCATTGTCGGTGAACAGATCCAGCGCGGCCTCGGCCACGCCGGAACGGAAATTAGCCACTGATGCCATCCCGGTACAGTAGCAGCGCGTCACCCTGTCCGCCGCCGCCACAAAGCGCGACGGCGGATTTGCCGCTCCCGCGCCGCATTAGTTCATGGACGGCCGAGACCACCAGCCGCGCTCCGGAGGCGCCGATCGGATGTCCGATGGCGATGGCTCCGCCGTTGATGTTCACCTTGTCCAAACCGACGCCCAGGGCTGCTGCGGAGTGGGCCACCACCGAGGCGAAGGCCTCGTTGATCTCCACAAAGTCAAGATCCCCGGCCGTCCAGCCGGCGCGCGCGAGGGCCGCGGTGATTGCCTGTGCCGGCTTGTCCGGCAGTGTTGTGTCGGGCCCGGCGATCTGCCCGGCGGGCCCGACGACGGCCAGCACCTCGAGCCCGTGGGCATCGGCGTACTCGCGGGTCACCAGCACGACGGCGGCGGCGCCGTCGCTCAGCGGTGAAGCATTTCCGGCGGTGACTGTTCCCTCCGCGGTGAAGGCCGGCTTTAGCCCGGCCAGCACCTCCTGCGTGGATTGCGGGCGGACGCCCTCGTCATCGCCTACCAGTACGGGCGCGCCGCGCTTCTGCGGCACCGAAACAGGGACGATTTCGGCGCTGAATCTTCCCTCGGCCCGGGCCGCGGCTGCCCGCTGGTGGGACAGCGCCGCGATAGTGTCCTGCACCTCGCGGGAGAGCTGAAGGTCCGCGTTGGCGCGGTCCGTGGCAATGCCCATGAGCTCCTGGTCAAAGGCATCCGTGAGCCCATCATGGCTGGCCGAGTCCACGGCCGTGATGCCGCCGTAGAGGTAACCGGCGCGCGAGCCGGTGAGCAGGTGCGGCGCCTGACTCATGGATTCCTGGCCGCCGGCGACCACCACATTCGCCTCGCCCAGTTTGAGCAACCGGACGCCCTCGATGATGGCACTCAGCCCGGAGAGGCAGACCTTGTTCACCGTGACGGCGGGGGCACTGAGCGGTATTCCTGCCGCGACGGCGCTTTGCCGCGCGGGGTTCTGGCCCGCGCCGGCCGTCAGGACCTGGCCCACGATGACCGCGTCGACGGACGCCGGTCCGATCCCGGAGCGCTCCAGGGCCGCGGCGATGGCCGCGGCGCCCAGCTGCACAGCGCTTTGTGAAGCCAGCTGGCCCATCAGCTTTCCTTGAGGGGTGCGGGCCGCGCCCACAACAACTATGTCCTGGCTACTCATTTAGTGGGTTCCTTGCTGGGGGCGGGGGCGCTGAGGTCCAGGGCACGTAGCCGCGACTTCAGGACTTTGCCGGTGGAGTTGTGAGGGAGCTCTTCGGGGAAAAGGATCCTGTCCGGAACCTTGAATCCTGAGAGCAGGCCCTTGACGTGCGAGCGGATCTCCTCGGCCGTGACCGAGCTGGAGCTGCTGCGGATGACAAAGGCCACCGGGCGTTCGCCCCATTTCTCGTGCGCGACGCCGATCACGGCCACGTTCAGCACCGCCGGGTGGCTCATAATGGCTTGCTCCACCTCAATTGTGGAGATGTTTTCTCCGCCGGAGATGATGATGTCCTTGGCCCGGTCCTTGAACTGGATGTAGCCGTCGGGATGCATCACGCCGAGGTCGCCGGTATGGAACCAGCCGCCGCGGAAGGCGTCGGCCGTGGCCTCGGGATCCTTGAAGTAACCGAGCATCACGTTGTTACCCCGCAGCACGATTTCGCCCAGCGTTGCGCCGTCGGCCGGGACATCGAGCATGTCCAGATCCACGATGCGCGCCGTCTCGGCCTGCAGCATCCCCACCCCCTGGCGGGAGATCTTGACGGCCCTGTCCTGGGCGGAAAGATCATCCCACTCGGTTTGATGCTCACAGATCGTGTACGGGCCGTACACCTCGGTCAACCCGTAAACGTGGACCACGCTGATCCCGATTGACTCCAGTGACGCGATGATCGCGGGCGACGGCGGCGCCCCCGCCGTCGTGATCCGCAGCGGCACCTTGAGCTCGTGGGCCTGGGGTGCGCCGGCAATAATGCTGCACACCGTGGGGGCGCCACAGAGGTTGGTGACTCCGAGAGTGTCGATGGCGTCCCAGACGGCGTCGGCGCGCACTGCCCGCAGGCAGATGTGGACGCCTGCGGCCGCCGTCACGGCCCAAGTGGTGCACCAACCGTTGCAGTGGAACATCGGAAGGGTCCAGAGGTAGCGCGTGTCGCCGGTGAAGTGATTGTGGAAGGTTTCCCCGAGCGAGTTCAGGTAGGCACCGCGATGCGAATACAGCACTCCCTTGGGCTTGCCCGTGGTGCCGGAGGTGTAGTTGAGCGTGATCGGGGCGCGTTCGTCCTCTACGCTCCACGGAAGATCTGCGTCCTGGTGTCCGGACGCGGCGAGGAAGTCTGCGTACTGCGTCGTGCCGATGCCTGCCGGGACGTCCGGATACGGGATGGTGCTGTCAGGCACTTCGATCACCTCAGCCAGCTGTGTCAGGCCCAGGTCCATTCCCGCCACGGTGGCCAGCAGTTCCGAATCGGCAAACAGCAGCCTGGCTTCGGAATGCTCCAGGATGTATTGGAGTTCCCTGGCGGACATCCGCGAGTTCAGGGCCACCAGGACGCCGCCAGCCAGGGGGACGGCGTAATGGGCAATCAGCAGTTCCGGCACATTAGGACACAGGAAGGCCACCCGGTCTCCGGGCTGGATCCTGCTCTTGATCGCTTTGGCCAGCCCCTGGGCTTCGGCGGCGAAGTCCCGGTACGTATAGGAGCGGTCACCGTGGATGATCGCCGTCTTCTGTCCGAACACCTCGGCGGAGCGCTGCAGGAACCGCAGGGGGCTCAGCGGGGTTTCATTGGGAAGTTCAACTGTGGTCATGGCGAATCCTTAGGCGAAGGCGCTTTGTCCGGTGACATCGCGGCCGATCAATAGGGTCTGAATGCTTTGCGTTCCTTCGTACGTATGTATGGATTCGATGTCGAGAAGGTGCCGGATCACGTGGTTTTCCAGCAGGATGCCGTTGCCGCCCAACATGTCGCGGGCAATGGACGCCAGCTCGCGGGCCTTGCGGGTGTTGTGGTACTTCGCCATCGAGGCCTGGGTGGGGCGCATCTCGCCGGCCGCATCAAGTCCCGCGAGGTGGAAACAGTGCAGCTGCATGCTGGTCAGCTCCGAGAGCATGTACGCCAGTCGCTCCTGGACAAGTTGGAACTTTGCCAGCGGCTTGCCGAACTGTGTCCGCTGCGTGGCATAGTTCAACGCGGCTTCGTAGACGGCGGTGGCGTGGCCGAGAGCGGACCAGGCGACCCCCAAACGCGTGGCAACAAGGATTTCGGACGTGTCCTTGAAAGTGCGGGCGCCGGGGAGAAGATTGGCCTTTGGAATGCGGACGTTGTTCAGCTTGATCCGGGCCTGGTGGATTGCGCGCAGCGAGGCCTTTCCGGTGATGGTTTCGGCCTCGTAACCCTCCCGGTCCTGTTCCACCAGGAAACCACGGACATCGCCGTCGTCATCGCGTGCCCATACCACCGTGACATCGCCTACGGAGCCGTTGCCGATCCACTTCTTCTCGCCATTGAGGACGTAGTCCTCCGCGTCGAGCGAGGCGGTGGTTTCCAGTGCCACGGAATCGGAGCCGTGGTCCGGTTCCGTCAGGGCGAAGGCGCCGAGCTTTTCGCCGCGGGCCAGCGGACCGAGCCAGGTCCGGCGCTGGGTGTCGGAGCCAAAAAGGGCAATCGTCCGCAGTACCAGGCCGCCCTGGACTGCGATGACAGTGCCCAGGGAACCGTCCCCGCGGGAGACCTCCATGTTGACCAGGCCGGCGGCCAGCGCGGACATGGGCTCCAGGCCCTGTACGTCAATGCCATCGGCCAGGAGGTTCATGGTGCCCATCCGCTTGGCCAGATGGGCGGGGAACTCGGCCCGTTCCCAGTAGTCGTTCATCTGCGATATGGCCTCCGCGGTGAAATCCCGGGCACGCCTCCACGCTTCGCGGTCGGGTGCGGAAATGTTGGCGAAGACGGAGTAGTAGTCCGTGTCCAGCGGTTCAGCGACGTCATAGTCGGGCATGGGCTTACATCCTTTTTTGGGGAGGAATTGAGAAATGGCGCGGAGGTGGCGGCGCTTGTTTGAGGCGGGCCGCGCGGCCCTGGCTATCAGGCGAAGCCGGACCCGGGGTGGAAATCTTTACCCCACACACGCCGGGAGGCGCCGCTTTGGTCTAGCAGCGGGGTGAGGCCCCCCAGACGCTGGGGGAAGTTGGCGCCCAGCAGCATGCACAAATCCACTTCCGCCGGACCGGCCACCACCTTTTCGGCGAGCATCAGGCCCACCTCCTCGGCCAGGGCGTCAAGTATCCCTGCCCTGATGGCCTCCGCGTCAGGTGCCGGCACCGAATCTCCGGCATCGGCAGACGGCAGCAAGGCGGCCGCCTCGGGAAGCACCGTGCCGGACTTAGCGAGGTAGCCGCGCAGCCGGGCATCCGCAATGGCTGCCAGGCTGGTACTGACATAAAACCGGTCAGGGTAGGCGGCGTGCATGGTCTCGCAGATGTGCAACTGGACCGCGGGTCCGATGAAACCCAGCAGCGTCAGCGGGGTCATGGGTAGCCCGTGCGGGTCCAGGGCATGGTCCGCCAGCTCGATATCCGTCCCGTCATCAATGACCTGCAGCAGTTCGCAGAACAGCCGGGTCAGGATCCGGTTCACGACAAAGCCCGGCGTGTCCGTTACCAGGACCGCAGTCTTGCCCAGAAGCCGGGCAAGCGAACAAGCGGTGGCGACGCTGACGTCGTCGTTGCTTTCAGTGCTGATGATTTCCACGAGCGGCAGCACAGCCACCGGATTGAAGAAATGCAGTCCCACCAGGCGTTCCGGATGGGCCAGGCCGTGACCCATCGCCGTCACGGAAAGGGACGACGTATTCGTCAGGAGCAGCGCATCAGTGCGCAGCAGGGGCTCGATCTCCGCGAAGACGGCGCGTTTGACGGCCAACTCCTCGAACACCGCCTCGATGACCACATCGCAGTCCCGGTACTCGCGCTTATCCACGGTGCCGCGGACAAGACTTCCCAAGTCGCGGGCCGCCGTTTCGCTGAGTTGCCCCCGGCTCACCAGCTTCTCCAAGTGCCCGGCGATCCAGCCAAGCGCGCCATCCACCTTTGCCTGGGAAAGATCCGTGATCAGGACCGGAACGCCGAGCTGTTTGGCAAAAACAAGGGCAAGCTGGCTCGCCATGAGCCCGGCCCCGATTACGCCAACGCTTCGGACGGGGCGCGGATCGGCGCTGGGTGCGCCCGCCGGCCGCTGCCGTTGAGTGTCCAGTAGGGCCGCGGCATACGCCTGCGCCGATTTTCCGGGCGACTTGCCGGCGTCGACGGCAGCGCCCGTGAGTGAGGCAGTTTCTACGACATTGTCAGGAACCATGTCACCGTTCTACAGTGAAACTGAGTGTCAAGTCAACTGATACTCAGTTTCAAAGAAGGTGATTGTGGCTTTGGAACGGCTGGGTTGGCGCGATGATCTCCGAGATAGTTCCCTTTTCTGTGCGCCTCAATTCGGCTGATGTCGCAGTAGGGCGAGACTAAATCGGGGCTATGCGAGACAATGGGAACGGCGGCCGCCACGCGCAACAGTGAGAGCAGTCACATTGGCCGGACGTCTGTTCAGCCGGTGTGGACTGTAAGTCTCAATGAGGAGGAACGATGGGTAACGAAGCCGAAACTCCGGACGCAGCGGCGTCCGTGGACTTCGAACAGGTCCAGTCGACAGAGCGGTTCCAGGAACTGCGCAAACGTCACCGTAGCTTTGTCTTTCCCATGGCCATTGCATTCCTGCTCTGGTATTTCGCATACGTCCTGCTGGCTGACTACGCCGTCGAGTTTATGTCCACCAAAGTGTGGGGAAACATCAACATCGGCCTGATCCTGGGCCTGCTGCAGTTCGTCTCCACGTTCGCCATTACCGGTTGGTATGTGAGCTACTCCAACCGGAAACTGGACCCCATCGCCGCCGAAATCCGCCACGAAATCGAAGGCCACGAGTTCGACCAATCCGGCAACCGAGTGGACGGAGCGGCGAAATGAGAGGGACCCGGTTCCTGTGAGAAGCCGTGTCTTACGGCTTGAGAGGCGGAATCCCGGCTTTTCCAGGGGTCTGCCCTTTCGCCTTGGAGCCCTTCCATAGATGATGGGAGCGGTGGCTGCTTTCGGTATGCAGCACCAAGACGGGGCAGTCCGCGTGGGCAACACACGCAGTGCTCACGGAGCCGAGGTGCATGCCAAGGAAGCCCCCATGGCCCCGGCGTCCAACCACCAGCAATGAAGCGCCGGCCGCCACTTCCACGAGCTTCGCCGCAGCCGGTCCGCGGACCAGTTGCGAGGTCAGTCTTTCCGGAGTCTCCTCACCGAACGCCTTTTCCAAGGCGTCCGCAAGAGTCTTCGCCGCAGCCGCTTCAAACCGGGCGAAATCGGGTGGAACATATCCGGCGTAAATCTCCGGAAAATCCCAACAGGCAATAGCGACAATGGTGGCGTTCAGGGCCGGAGCCAGCTGTGCCCCCAGACGGAGGGCCTGGATGGACGATTCCGAACCGTCCACACCGACAAGAACCTTGGCTTCCGCATCCATGATCATTCTCCTTCGAAGGTGAATCCCCTGGTTGTTCCTAGTCTGCAGCTCCCATTAGCGGTAGCTGTGTGCCGAGCATATGCGCACCCGCAGGCGAACGGAACTGCCTACGGATGTTTCTCGGGTCTGTCCGGGAATCCGATGCTATTTAGGTCCAATCACCGAAGTAGCCGCATGGGCTAAAGCAGTGTCCACGGGTCCGTCCAAACCGTGTAACCACTCGCCTTATCGACAAATTCGCGGGAGCAAGAGCCTTGAGCTGCTATCCAGAGACCGGATGAGTCGGGCATGACATCACCCTGGGCTCCTCCTTCTACCGCTGTGGGCTGATTTCGTTTTCGTAGTCATTCATAGTGGGCCACGACTGGAGCTACAAACTTGAGGAACTGCCTGAACCGGAGAAGCTTCCGCCGCTGCTGCCATAGCCCGTGGTTCCGCCGGCGCCCCTGGCAGAGCTGACGCTGCCCACGCCGGTGTTCAGGCCAGAGTTGGAGGCAGGAACAGAGAAGAAATAGTAGGACGGGTAGACGGGGCCGAGGATGCTGGGTTCGTAAGTCTGCTTACGGTGGCGGTCCGTGCCTTCCTGCGCGTTCTCCATCTCCGTGCGCATGAGCTTTGCTTCGCGGTCGGTCTTGGTAAGACCCTCGATCACGGTTTCTGCGTGGTTCTTCAGGAGAACTGAAAGATGGCTCCTGGCGTCGCGCAACCCGTCCAAGGCAGTTTCCGGTGTGATCGTGCCGTCCGCGAGTTCTGCGGTCCAGCGCTCGATCTCGGGCAGGCTCGCGTCACGGAAGGACCTGAGGGCCGCGGCGGTGGCGGAGTCACGTTGCCCGTGACGTTTGCTGAGCAGTTGCTCCACGCCCGCCAGATCGCTGCGGAAGGGCGCCAGCTGCCGGTCCCAAGCTGTGGGCCAGGCAGTGAGCTTGTTGAGCAACGCGTTGCTGTCGGCAATGACGTCGTCCAGGGCGTCCAGTTCCGCCGCCGCATCTGCGTACTCCCGCACCAGCTTGAGGTTCGACCGGCGGCCCAACGCCTTCGGTGTCAGGGCCTGGACCCGGTTCGAGAGCCCGGTGGTGGCGTTGTACCGGTTGAGGAAATTGCGGTGATTTCCACAACACTGCTGCCATAGGAAGAGGACTGGGGGATGGTGCGGGCATTCAGTTCCGTGACATCCAGGTCCGTGCTCACACTGGCATAGCTCCGGTCTCCGCGCGCCAAGTCCTTCCGGCTGCCCGCCCTTGTCACCGCACCCACCGTTAGCCATGCCGCAATGCCCAGGGCGGCCAAGGCGCCGGTCACCCACGCAGCGACCTGGAATGCCGTGGACCGGTACCAGGGCTGGTTGATCAGTTCGGCACCGCGCCGGACTCCGGCGATGGTTCCGTCCGTCCATTGGGCGTCCCGCAGGAGGTCCTTTGCGGCATTTTGGATGTCATCCCTTTATTCCAGCGAGACCTTGCGGTCCTCGCCCATATAGGTGCTCACATGCCGGCCGACAGGATCGAGCGCAAAGATGAAGAGCCCGTTGGCCCACTTCTGCCCGTCGGGACTGATCCAGTCCGGGTGTTCCGCGCAGGCTCCGTTAACGCCCACCGCCATGATTTGAGCACCGCTGTCGCTGAAGCTCGCGTCGCCGCGGCCGCGAACCGTGCCGGTTGAGGCCGCCATAGCGGCATCTGCGCGAGGGATGGGGCCCTGGAAGACGGAATGCCTGAGGGTATGTTCAGCTGCCTGACATGTCTCCCCGACGAGATCGCCACGCTCTGCAACTCCGGAAACTGACCTCCGGAAACAGCTGTATCGTTACCGGCCAATCCACTGCATCCCGGGCTACTAGCCGGGTAATGCTGGGATAACGCAGTCGCCGAGAATTTCTCGCACCTCGATCAGGAATCCTTGGCCGCGTAACCGAAATACAACGACGAAACTGTCTCAAAAACTTGACGTGCGCATGCTCTATGGAATGGGCAGATGAGGCACCAGCCAAGAGCGTCGCCCGACCACCTGAATTGTCCCGGGCCCTCGCCCTGGACAACGTCGGGTGGCCGCCAACCGCATACCCTAATAACCGACGGAAGTCACCTCCGCCTGTTCCACCGGACCGACGCGTAGACCACACTCCTGGACTCTACGGACTCGAGGGACTCCTTCCGCCGGGAAACCAGCATCACCCGTGGCATCAACAGCGCCGTCTAGAAGCAGCACGGGGCAGGAATATCTTACGAATGACGCCAAAGCTACGTGGACCGTTCGCCACCGTGACGGTCCGGGGTGCTTGGAAGGACAGGAGTCTGATCCAATCAGGCTGGTGGTCCTGCAGCTGCACGTCCGTCAGTGCAGTGGCAGTCTCCTGGACAACTAGGGCGGCCTCCAGTTCGGCGAGCTTGGCGCCGAGGCAGCGGTGGATGCCGGAGCCAAAAACAATGCCATGGCTGGTGGATTGACCGCGGTGGGCCGTCTCCGCAGGCATGGACTGGCTCGCGAGTGCGGCCGGTGACGTGATTTGGTTGCCGCTGAGTTCGAGGAGGATTTCGGTGCCTGAAGGAATTCGGGCGTCACCGAGGTTCGTATCGTGGGCTGCCACCCGGCGCCACGTGGGGACGGATGATTCGGTGGCCAGCACGTGCCGGACCATGGCCCTGGAACCGGCGTCGGATGCCGCGTCCTTCCAGCCCACGGGCGCGGACCCTTCCAGGAGCCGGAACAGCGTGGTGCTGATCAGTTGGGTGGTTGTTTCCTGTCCGGCGATCAGCAGGAAGTAGCCCAGCGAGCAGATTTCAGTCGTCGACAGGCCGTGCTCTGCCAAGGATTTGAACAGGTTCCGTCCGGGGGCCGCCCTGGATTCCGCGACGAGCTTCCGCAGCCAGACGTAGAAATCTGCGGCGCTGTGGGCCAGTTCGAGTTGCCGGTCTTGGTCCGGCCAGCCCCAGAACAGCTCCATGGACTCACGGCCCCACCGCTTGAGGTCCGCAAGATCCCGAACGGGCAGCCCGAGGAGTTCGAGCATGACGACTGCCGGGGGAAAAGCAGCCACCGCCTGCACGAGGTCCACGCTTCCGGAGAAGCCGAGCTGGTCCGCGGCGTTTCGTGCCGCTTCCTGGGCCAGCTCCCGGATCCGCGGCTCCATGGCGGCGACCGTGGCAGGGGTGAAAAAGCCCGCCACGACCTTGCGGATCCCGGCGTGTGTGTCCGTGTCGTTGCTGGCCAGCACGGGAGGCAACGCAAAGCGGACGCGCTGCAGCACGCGCAGGGCGGGCCCTTCCAGTGGCGTCACGGCGACCAGGGCATTCGCGGGGCTGAAGTCGGCAGGCCGGTGCAGCACTTCGCGGACCGCGTCCGGGTCGCGCACCACGAGGTACGGGCAGCGGGCCCCGTCGGAGCCTTCCGTCTGACGCATGGTCTCCGTCTGTCCCGGACCTCCCACCCGCGGCTTCTCGGTTCTGGCGGTCATCATCGCCGGATTCATGCGGGCAGGCCGTTCAGCCATGCAGCCGCACCGGCGCGGAAAGCAGCCGGGGGCAGTTCCGAGGCCTGCTCGGGAAGGGCGCCGAGCAAGGGCGCCCGCAACGAATCGAGCACCTGCCGGTTGCTGTGGTGTACGAAGTCGGGTTTTCCGGGCCAGCTTCCGAGCACCACCCCAAGGACCTGCAGGTCCCGCGCGTCCAGCGCTTCGAGGGTCAGGGCGGTGTGGTTCAGGGTACCGAGCCCCGGCCGGGCGACCAGCACAAATGCGGCCGCCAGGAGGGATCCAAGCTCCGCCAGGGTGCCGCCGTCGGAATCCAACTCCACCAGCAGGCCGCCTGCGCCCTCCACCAGGACGTGATCGTGGGACGCGGCGAGCTCGCGGACCTTCTTGGCGTGCGCAGCCAGCGTTGGGAGCGGCGTTCCGTCGACGGCGGCAGCGGCGACGGGCGCCAGCGGCTCCTGCAGGACAACTCCGGTTTCTGCTGTCACGGCGCCGGCGAGCCGGACAATCTCGGCAGCGTCGGAATCGCCGTCGGCTGCTCCTGACTGGCACGGTTTGTAAACCGCGACGCTGCGCCCCGTTCCGTGGAGGACGGCGGCCAGGGCCGCCGTCGTGATGGTCTTGCCGACGCCGGTGTCCGTTCCGGTTACGAGGATGATGCCGGGCAGGTTCATGGAAGTTCCTCCAAAATGCTGCGCAGCACTGCGCAGCTGTCTTCGATTTCCTCGTGCGTCAGGGTGGCACGGGCGGTGAGCCGCAGCCGGGAGATTCCGTCCGGAACGGACGGTGGGCGGAAGCATCCGATCCGGACACCGGCAGTCCGCGCCGCCTCGGCAGCTGCCAGGGCTGATGCGGCGGACGGCATGGCGATGGACTGGACGGCCCCCGCCGTTTGCTCGACGGCGGCCCGGTCGGCCGCTGTCTGCTCGACGACGGCGCCGCGGGCTGCAAGGGCAGGGCCAAGCCCGGCGGCCAGGGCTGCAGCGTTGCTTCGCACGGATTCCGCCCGCCAGGGCTCATCCCGGATGATCCGCACCGCCGCGAGGGCTGCGGCGGCGGAGGCCGGCGCCAGCCCGGTGTCGAAGATGAAGCTGCGTGCCCGGTTGAGCAGGTGTTCCCGCAGCAGGGCGGATCCCAGGACCGCTCCGCCCTGGCTGCCCAGGGCCTTGGACAGCGTCGCGGTCACGACCACATTCGGGTGCCCGGCAAGGAAGGTTCCGGCCACCGCGCCGCGGCCCTGGAAGTCACCGGTGCCGATGACTCCGAGGCTGTGGGCCTCATCGATGAGCAGCACGGCGTCGTGGTCCTCGGCCAGGGCCAGCAGGGCAGCGAGCGGGGCTTCGTCGCCGAGGACGCTGTAGAGGGATTCGACGGCGATCAGCGCCCGCGGCTCCGACCGGCCGGCAAGCAGGCGGCCGGCGTCCTCCACGCTGTTGTGGGTGAACGATTCGGTGCGGGAGCGGCTGAGCCGGAAACCGTCGATCATGGAGGCGTGGCAGTGTTCGTCCGCAATGATCAGGGTTCCGGGGCCACCGAGCGCCGTGATCACACCGATGTTTGCCAGGTAGCCGGAGGAGAACACCAACGCCATTTCCATCCCCGCCAGCAGGGCCAGTTCCTCCTCGAGGTCCAGATGCAGCCGGGTGGTTCCGCCCACCAGGCGCGAGGACGTGGCGCCCGCGCCCCACAGCGACGCGGCCGCCGCAGCGGCCTCGGCAACCCGAGGGTCCGCCGCGAGGCCCAGATAGTCGTTGCTGGCCAGGTCGATGAACTGTTCGTCCGCGGCACGGGGGAGCGGGCGGCGGACCAGGCCCCGGCGGTCCCGGACCGCGGCCTGCCGCTCGAGCCACTGGATCATGGAGCGGCTCATGCCGCACCTCCCGCCCGTGCCGGGACGCGCTCATGTACGACGCGTCCGTGTACTTCGGCGACGGCGGCCGTCATGCCCGCCGTGATCTGTTCAATGTCCGCTGCGGTGCTGATGTACGGGGGCATGGTGTAGACGAGGTTCCGGAACGGCCGGACCCAGACCCCGTGCCGGATGGCCGCGGCGGTGACCGCGGCTACGTCGACGGCGTCGTGCAGCTCGATGACTCCGACGGCGCCGATGGTGCGGACATCCCGGACCGCCTCAAGGTCCAGGGCGGGAGCGAGCCCTGTTTCGAGGCCGGCGCCGATCCGGGCGACGTCGGCCCGCCAGCCGCCGTCGCCGATGATGCCGAGGCTGGCGTTGGCAACCGCACATGCCAGCGGGTTGCCCATGAAGGTGGGGCCGTGCAGCAGCGCACCGGCCTGGCCGCGGGACACAGTCGACGCAATCTCCGCGGTGCAGACCATGGCGGCGAGGGTCAGGTAGCCGCCGGTCAGTGCCTTGCCCACGCACATGATGTCCGGCACGACGCCGGCATGATCGGCCGCGAACAGCTCGCCGGTGCGGCCAAAACCGGTGGCGATCTCATCGAAGATGAGCAGCAGGCCATGCCGGTCCGCCACGTGCCGCAGTACTGTCAGGCATTCGGCCGGGTACGCGTGCATGCCGCCGGCACCCTGCAGGACCGGTTCGACGATGATCGCGGCCAGCTCCCCGGAATGCGCCGCCGCGATGTCCCCGAGTTCGGACGCCCACGCACGCACGGTTTCCGGGGTCGCGGAGGCGGCTGCCGGGGGACGGGGCGCGAACACGTTGCCGGCCAGCAGGCCCGGGAACGCGGAGTGCATCCCGTCCACGGGATCACAGACACCCATCGCCGCGAACGTATCGCCGTGGTACCCGCCGTGGATGCTCAGGAACCGCTGCCTCAGCGGGTGCCCGGACGCGGTCTGGAACTGCACCGCCAGCTTCAGTGCAACCTCCACTGCGACCGAACCCGAGTCCGCAAGGAATACCCGCTCCAAGCCCGGCCGGCCGGGCGCGGACGGGGCCATGTCCACCAGCTGCTCGGCCAGTTCCACCGCCGGGGCGTGCGTGAGTCCGCCGAACATCACATGGCTGAAACTCTCCAGCTGCCGCCGCGCGGCGGCGTCCAGCACAGGGTTGCGGTAGCCGTGGATCACCGACCACCACGAGGACATCGCATCAACCACCTCGTGGCGTGCGCCGTCCTCGGCCCGAAGCCGCAGCCGCACGCCGTCGGCCGCCTCGACCTCCCACAGCGGAAGATCCGGGGACGCCGGCGCGTAGGGGTGCCAAAGCCTGGCGCGGTCCCGCTGGATCAGGCCCGGCGGTGTCTCGCCACTCATGGTGCGAGCATTCCGTGGCGGGAGCATTCGGCGGTCCAGCCCAACGGAGTCACCTGGACTTTCATGCGGCGCCGGCAGGCGGCGCAGTACCGCGGCGGCTCCATTGCGAGCCGTTCGCCGCAACGGTGGTGAACGTCCGACGCCGGGCCGGCGCCGACGTCGGACGGTTCACCGCAGTGCCCGCAGAACTCAGCCGTGGTTGCGGTTGCTGCATCGCCGGTGGTTGAGCCTGTCGAGCCTGGGGAGCGGTGGGGGATCATAGTGTCTTCTGGAGTTCCTTGATGGGCATGTTCAGCTCGACGAGCAGGTTCAGGTCGGCGTCTGCCGGGCGGCCCAGGGTGGTCAAGTAGTTGCCGACGATGACGGCGTTGATGCCGCCCATGAGGCCTGCCTTGGTTCCGAGGTCGCCGAGGGTCAGCTCCCGTCCGCCGGCGTAGCGCAGCACGGTGCGGGGCATCGCAAGGCGGAACGCGGCGATCGCGCGGAGGGCGTCCTTGCCGTCCATGATGCCCTGGTTTTCCAGCGGGGTTCCAGGGCGGGGGTTGAGGAAGTTCAGCGGGACTTCGTGGGGTTCGAGGGCCGCGAGCTGGGCGGCGAGTTCCGCGCGCTGCTCCAGGCTCTCGCCCATGCCGATCAGGGCGCCGCAGCACAGTTCCATGCCGGCGTCTTTAACCATGTTGCAGGTGTCCAGGCGCTCCTCGTAGCTGTGGGTGGTGACGACCTCCGGGAAGTAGCTGCGGGCAGTTTCGAGGTTGTGGTTGTAGCGGTGGACGCCCCAGCTGGCGAGCTGGTCCACCTGGCGCTGGGTGAGCATACCCAGGGAGCAGGCAATGTTGATGTCCACGGCTTCGTTGATCCGGTCGATCGCGAACTTGATCTGGTTCATCAGCTTGATGTCGGGGCCGCGGACGGCGGCGACGATGCAGAACTCGGTGGCTCCCGTTGCAGCGGTTTCCTTCGCGGCCTTGACGAGTTCGGGAATGTCGAGCCAGACGCCACGGACGGGGGAGTCGAAGAGGCCGGACTGGCTGCAGAAGTGGCAGTCCTCGGGGCAACCGCCCGTCTTGATCGAGATGATGCCTTCCACCTCCACGTCCTCACCGCAGTGCCGCAGCCGGACCTCGTGGGCCAGCTGCAGGGCGGCGGGCAGATCCCGGTCCGGTAGCCTGAGGATTTCCAGAAGCTGGCTTTCGGAGAGGCCGATGCCCTGCTCCAGAACCTGGTTCCGGGCGGTCTCGAGGATTGGGCCGGGGTTGGCCTGGAGCTCTGGCTGCATCGTCATCGATAGTCCTTTGGGGGTGCATAGCTGCGGATATTGCCTCGGAACAAACGCTAGTTCCCAGTTACAAGCGAGATTTTGTTGGGTTTCGACAAAGTGGTGAAGCTGAAATTAGAAGGACCAATACCCAAGCGACGGGACGCTGGACGGAATGTCTTGACTACCTGCAGCCGGGCAATGTGGTGATGGTGGCAGATCTGTCCAGGCTGGGCCGTAGCATCGCTGACCGGCTGACATCGTGACAGTGCTCCGCCAGCGGGGGGATAGTTCCGTTCCCTTGGTGTGGACGGCGACAGCGGAATCCATTCTCGAAAAAGTCGCGCGCGGACGAGTTGCACTCCAAGCCGTCAAGCAAAACTGAGACACACCACTAGAGCATCGCTCCGCCCCTGTGATGGTGTTCGGCGGCGCTGGAATTCAATGAAGGTCAGGAGGCCGCAGGCTCAGCAGCCAGGCTCGGGGGAGAGCGGATGCTGGCCAGGGATGTTTAGGGCAGACTGGTGGCGTGAGCGGAATCCGGTGGGTGCTGCATGTCGATCTCGACCAGTTCATCGCGGCGGTCGAAGTGCTCCGGCGGCCGGAGCTTGCGGGGAAGCCGATAATTGTCGGCGGTCGGGGGGACCCCACGGAACGAGCGGTGGTATCGACCGCATCCTACGAAGCCAGGGCGTTCGGTGTGGGTTCCGGGATGCCCTTACGCATTGCGGCCCGGAAAGTGCCCGACGCTGTGATCCTGCCCGTCGATCAGGAGGCTTACCTCGCGGCGTCTGAAACGGTGATGGCTACGCTGCGCGCGCAGCCCGGCGCCACCCTGCAGGTGCTGGGTTGGGATGAAGCCTTTATGGGCACTGAGACAGAGAATCCGGAAGCCTACGCCCGGCAGGTGCAGGCGGCTGTCCTGGAGCGAACGCAGCTGCATTGCAGCGTGGGCATCGGCGACACGTTGGTCCGAGCCAAGGTCGCCACCGGATTCGGCAAGCCGGCCGGCGTTTTCCGCCTCACTGCCGGGAACTGGCTCGACGTTATGGGCAGTCGGCCCACCAAGGACCTGTGGGGTGTCGGAATCAAGGTGTCGGGCCGGCTGGCCAAGCTCGGCATCAATACAGTGGCCGAGCTCGCCGCGTCCGACCCCCAGAACCTGGTTCCGGAGTTTGGCCCCAGGATGGGTCCTTGGTACGCGGAGCTCGGACGCGGGGACGGCGCCAGCGTTGTGGACGATACGCCGTGGGTTGCCCGCGGGCATAGCCGGGAGACCACCTTCCAGCGGGACCTGACCGAGCCCGCCCAGGTGGACGACGCCGTGAGGGAGCTGACAGCGCGTGTCCTTGAGGATGTTGTGGCTGAAGGACGGCCCGTGGTTGGGCTGACTCTGAAGGTTCGGTACGCGCCGTTCGTGACCAAGAACCACGGGAGGAAGATTCCCGAGACATTCGACCGGGAGGAAATTCTCGCGAGGGCTTTGGGCCTCGCAGCAGGAATCGAAGCGGGCCGTCCGATCCGACTCCTAGGCCTGCGGGCCGAAATGGCCATGCCCGACGATGCCCGAAAGGGACATACGCCTACGCGGGGCGGTTGGTGAGTGAGATGAAGTGTTCCGTCTGGGTTTTATTGGCCGCCGTCCTGTGGTTGTGCGGGTGCACCAGTCCAAGCGGTCCGGTCACGGGGCATTCCGGGGACGTTGCCGGTGTGGTCCTGACCGCCCCGGTCTGTCCCGTCGAACGTGTTGGTCAGGAGTGTCCACCGCGCCCAGTATCAGGGGCCGCGGTTGTGGCTTTGGACGGGGACGCCGTCCGGGGCTCAACACAAACCGATAGCACCGGTGCCTTCCATCTGACGCTGCCTGACGGACGTTATGTAATCAGGGCGACCAAAGTCGGCGGCTACGCTTCGACGGCTACCGAGCTTGTGGTCATCTCGGACAGGCCCGTTCACATCACGCTGGTTGTTGACAGCGGGATTCGCTAAGCCTGGTCCGCGCAGGGCCGGCAGATGTCGGCACCGAACCAAGCTATTCCGGCGGCATACGAATGGGGAAACCCCGCACCGTAAGGAGAACGATGACCGAGCCGGATCAAGGACGCGGCTGGTGGCCCGAAGAGTGCTGCCCGGCGGCGTAGAGCCGGACCCGCGGTTCACCCTGGCCAACGAGCGAACCTTCCTGGCTTGGGTCCGCACCGCCCTGGCCTTTCTCGCCGGCGGGCTGGCGCTGGAAGCCTTCGCGATTGAGGCATTCCCCGAACCCTTGCGCAAAGCGCTGGCCCTACTCCTGGTAGCTATCGGGATGCTGATCAGTGCCGGCGCCGGTCACTGCAGCTGTGGTGATCATCCTGATCGCACTGAACTAATGCCGGGAGCTCGAGCTGCTCCCACGCACCAGGACCCCGGGCTCCAACCCGAGCGCACGGTGCTCTGCTGGGGCCGGACCGCGATGGCTCTTTTTGCCGCCGCGCTGGTTTTCCTGCGCTGGCTGCCTCACTACCGTTTCTGGATTCTGATTCTCATCGCGGTGGCGGGCACCATCGCGGTCAGCTTTTACGCCACACAGCGCGGCCGCTATTCCGCGCGCGTCAGGGGCATCGCGGCGGAACAGTTTCACTCAGACGTGGCTGCCGTCTTCTGGTCCAGCGGCTCCGCTCTGCTGATGGGGATCCTGGGCCTGATCATCCTGTTCACGGGCTAGCGTCCAGCATCCGGGTTCTCGTCCCGCGCTCTCGGCCGACAACTCTGGTGAGATCCGCTCGGTGGCGGCTGCCGCCGTCGTCCGGCATTTCCACTGTGGCACTGACGCCGCCCACGGCGGCACGGCCGCGCCTACCTGGCGGAGACCAACACCGGCTGGCCGCGTGCACGCTGAGCCGCGATTCCCGCCTCGTCCGGTCTCCTAGGGGCTTTCCTTCTGCCGGGCCGACGTCTCCGATGGTCTGCGTTGATGCTGGCGGACTGCGAGCAGCGGAAACAGGAGCACCGATAGCATTCCCGCTCCAACGAGGGCGGAGGCGATTCCGCCTGAGATCAGCCCCTCGTCCCGGCCAATGCCTGTCACCGCCACGACAATCGGCAATCCTGTTGCACCAAACAGGATGATGGCCCGCTTGTCGGCATGGCTGGACTTTGGGGGAGCAGCGAGAAGCGACGGCAGACCTCGGATGATGAGCAGGAGGAGCAGGAACAGGGGGACCAGTGCGAGAGCTGCGGGGCTGGCGGTTAGCGCGCGTAGGTCGAAGTCTATGCCTGTGTCGATGAAGAAGAGCGGCACCAGGAATCCGAAAGCGATGGCGTCGATTTTCCCCTCAATGACTTTCCGGTCTTGCTCGGGAGCGCGCGCGATGGCGACTTTCCAGAGGACTCCGGCGGCGAATGCACCCAACAGCATGTCGAGTCCCAGGACCATGCTGAGTACAACGAGCACAGTGAGGATAAAGATGATGGACCGGAGGGCGAACTGGCCGCTGGTGTGGAGGGTCCTGGTGACCTGGGAATGGAGCAGTGAGTGCCGTGCGCGCGACGCGAGATAAATCGCCAGGCCGGTCAGGAGAACAAACCCGAGGGGTATAGCTGTTGCCGGGCCCAACTGCCAACGAAGAAGAGCATGGCCAGCCCGAAATCGGCGAGCGTATCCGTGAACTGGGCGGGTTGGATCCATCCCAACAGGCTGGGGCCGAGCATGATTCCGAGGACAATTTCGAAGACCACGATCGGCACCTTGACCACCCGATCAAGGAAACGGGCCGCAAGGGGCGCCGCGATAGCCAGCAAGGCGATCAGAACCATTGACGTCGACAAGCCATCCATCGGCGGTACCTCCGGTAGCTCGGCTGCTTCGAAGGAAAAGTAATCCAAAGCTACCGCCACTGTTGGGGATGGCGCCATAACAGCCACCTCCCACTGGGACACGATCAGGAAGTCGTACTGACGATCGCGGTGGGCGAAAGCGTTAGCCCGCGGGTCCACCCGGCTGGCCACCCCCATGAGATATAAACCGAGTGGCTTGCCGCGACTTCGGACACGGTTGAACCGGCTCGTCCCGCCATGGCATGTTGCGCGACCGGTGGGATCATCCGGTCAGCGGAGGCGATCAGGTACCAACCGGGCAAGGAACGCAAGGCAGGTTGGGTGATGGCTCCTTCGAGGGCATCGACGCCCCAAGGGACCTGCGAGTGAGATGGCGCGACCCTGACCAGCTGAGGACGAGGTTCGGCGGGACGTCAGGTTTCCCTGTTCCGCCGGGAGAACTGGCGGTGGAGTTTGTTCCTGGCGCCGTGTTCGACAAGGGTCGGGATGTAGGTCCGGATCCGGCCGGCATCCAGTGTTTCGTACTCCTCTGTGACGACCCGGACAACCAGCGGCCGGGGTGCGTCGGGATAGCGTGCGGCGAGGAGGTCGCTGACTTTGGCGATGGTGTCGTGCTTCTCCGTATCTTCCATCCAACTAGTTTGATGCCGAAGACTTGTGGCGTCTATCACATTTTGCTGGGATGGGGGAAGCGCTGAAGACCCGCTCGACGCGCGCACGTCCGGTTTCCGTTGCGGTGTCAGGATCCCGGGCGCCCGGGCCACTGCTTGCCGGCCCACGGGTCGTAGCCGGCGATGAGCTCCTCCTGTGGCGGACGCTCCGGTTCGGGGACGTGCTGCAGGTTCACCCGCACCCGGTACCAGAGCGAGCTTGATCCGCGCATTCCGTCGACGAGCACATCGGCGGGGTGCAGGGCCGGGACGAGGTCCACGTGCCGGGACTTCCACTCATCGAGTGCCGCGAGGGCCTCGGGCTTGGTCCTGGTGCGGGCAACCTCGATGAGCGGCATCAGCGACTGCCGGCGGCCGGAGCCGTCTCCGCTGCGCGACGGCTTCTCGGCGGGGCCGAGCTCGGCCGCCAGTGCCAGAAGTCCATCGAGTGTGCCCACCGCGTCATCGATGCCTGCGTGGGGGTCACCCACGTCGGCGAAGCGCCCGGGCACCGTGCGGACCGTGAACTGTTCGGGCCGGATGGAGCGGACCTCATCCCAGGTGAGCGGCGTCGAAACCCGGGCATCGGGCAACGGTCGGATCGAGTACGCCGATGCCACGGTGCGGTCCTTTGCGCTGGTTGAAGTCGACGAACACACTTTCGCCGCGCTCTTCCTTCCACCACCGCGCGGTAGCGAGGCCGGGAGCGCGGTTTTCGACCTCGCGGGCGAGGGTCTCGGCGGCGAGCCGCACCTCGCGGTACTGCCACTGCGGCGCGATCCGCACCAGGATATGCAGTCCGCGCGATCCGCTCGTCTTCGGCCACCCCACCAGCCCCACGTCGTCGAGCACCTCCCGCGCGACATATGCGACATCAACGATCTGGGACCAGCCGACCCCCGGCATCGGATCGAGGTCCACCCGGAGCTCGTCCGGGTGCTCAAGGTCCTCAGCGCGCACGGGATGCGGGTTAAGGTCCAGGCAGCCAAGATTCACCACCCACGCCAGGCCCGCAGCATCCCGGATGACGGCCTCCTCAGCCGACGTCCCCGACGCGTAGTGCAGCGTCGTTGTGTCGATGAAGTCGGGGTGGTTTTCGGGCACGCGCTTTTGGAAAAACGGCTCAGCGTAGATGCCCTTCGGGAAGCGCTTGAGCACCATGGGCCGGCCACCCGCACCGCGCAGCGCACCATCCGCGACGGCGAGGTAATAGCGCACCAGGTCGAGCTTAGTCAGCCCGGGCTCGGGGAAAACCACCTTGTCCGGACTCGAGATGCGCACCTCGGCGCCGCCAATGTCGAGGATCTCGGCCGGGGTCTTCGACGGGCTCATGCCGCCACGCTAGCAACGATTGGAGGCCCCAGCCAGACCTGCTGGAGGGAACAGCTGCACCACGAGGGATGGCCGGAGGGGAGCCCGACACTCCGTGCCTGCAGTTCAGAGCAGCAGGACTACGCCGACCGCCACCAGCCAGAGTGACCACACCACGTAGGTCACTGGCGTCAGCGTCGCGGCCAGCTTCCAGCCATGCGGTTCGAACGATCCCACGAATTCCAGCGAGCACAGTGCCAGCACTGCGCCGACGACGATCCCCATAATCCCGAGCAAGGCCGGAACGGCGGTGCTCTGGATCATGGCCACGCCGGCGAGCACCCTGGGCAGCCTCAGTCTCTGCCGGTCGCTGCTGACCGCTGGCCTCGTGGACAGGTTCCGATTGGTCGTCTTCCCGGTGATTACAGGCAGCACCGGCAAGGAACGGATCTACGACGGCTATCCGGACATCTCGCTCGAGATGGTAAATAGAAGGACCTTCGACGGTCGGCTCCAGCTGCTCGAGTACATCCCCACCGTCCTCAGCGGCCCGCCGGGCAGCGGTCCCACCTGAGCCAATCCGTGGAGTTCCCGCGTCAGTAGCTGGCGGGGGTTTCGCCGTCGGAGGCCTTAGTGAAAGCGGCGGCCAGCGCCTCGGAGCCGCGGGCGAGGATAGCGACGTCGGCGCCCACCAGGACAAAGGCGGCGCCGGCCGCCAGGTAGCTGCGGGCAGTATCGGGGTTGAACGCGTTCACCCCGGCAGGTTTCCCGGCCGCTTTTGCGGCGGCAAGGCAGTGTTCGACGGCGGCGCGCACCTTGGGGTGTTCCTGGTGTCCCAGCACGCCCATCGAAGCCGCGAGGTCGGACGGTCCCAGGAAGATGCCGTCCACGCCGTCCACGGCCAGGATATCCTCGACGGCTTCGACGGCCGCTGTCGATTCGATCTGGACGGTGACGCTGACGGTCTCTGACGCCCGGGTGAGGTAGTCCGGGACACGGTTCCAGCGCGAGGCCCGGGCGAGGGCGGATCCCACGCCGCGGACGCCGTGCGGCGGGTAGCGGGTGGCGGCCACCGCTGCTTCCGCCTCCTGCACCGAGTTCACCATGGGAATCAGCAGGTTCTGCACTCCCAGATCCAGGTACTGCTTGATCAGCACGGTGTCGTTGACCGGGGGCCGGACCAGGACCTGGACCGGGTAGCCGTTGACGGCCTGGAGCTGGGCGAGGATGGATTCGAGGCCGTTGGGGCTGTGTTCGGCGTCGATGAGGAGCCAGTCCAGGCCGGATCCGGCGCAGAGTTCTGCGATCAGCGGGCTGCCGGAGCAGACCCACATTCCTGCCAGGGGGCGGTCCGCCGCGGCGAGGGCGTCGCGGAAGGTGTTCGCGTAGACAGGATTTCCGGGTTCTACTCGAAGCGGCATGTGATGGCTCCCAAGGGTCCGTAGTCGGCGTGGACGGTGTCGCCTTTGTACACCCACAGCGGGCGGGTGAAGGAGCCGGCGAGGATGATGTCCCCGGCTTTCATTCCGTCGCCGTGGGCGGCGATCTTGTTGGCGAGCCAGTGCACGCCGTTGGCGGGGTGGTCCAGGACGCCGGCGGCAACACCGGTTTCCTCCACGGTCTGGTTTTTGTAGAGGATGGCCGAGACCCAGCGGAGGTCCACGGCGTCGGGTTTTACGGGGTTGCCGCCGATCACCATGGCGCCCATCGCGGCGTTGTCTGCGATGGTGTCCACGATGGTCCGGCCCTCCATTTCGATCCGGGAGTCCAGGATTTCCAGTGCCGGAACCACGTAGTCCGTGGCGTCCAGGACGTCGAAGATGGTGCAGCCGGGTCCGGACAGGTCCTTCTTCAGCACAAATGCCAGTTCAACTTCCACCCGGGGATGGGTGTACTGGTCCCACTCCACCGAGCAGCCGGTTCCGAGCACCATGTCATCGAAGATGGCGCCGTAGTCCGGCTCGGTGATGCCGGTGGCGGACTGCATGGCCTTGGAGGTGAGGCCGATCTTGCGGCCCACCAGCTTGCGGCCGGCGTCCTCGTTGCGCCGCCGCCACAGCTGCTGCACGGCATAGGAGTCCTCCACCGTCATCTCCGGGTAGCGGGCGGTGAGGCGGGGGACCGGGGTGCGGGTCCGGGCGGCCGCCAGGAGTTCGTCGGCGATGGCCTCAATCGTCTTCGCGTCCAGCATGGCTACAGCTGCGCCCCCAGCTTGAAGCCTGTCCGGTCCCCTTCGGGGGCCCCGTCTTTGCGGGTGTAGGAGAAGCCGTCGGCACCCACGGTGACCGCCATTTCGCTCTTTTCCTCACGCACGACGACGGGCTGCGGCTTACCGTCGAGGTCCAGGACCAGGGAGGCCTCGGTGTACCAGGACGGGACCACGGGGTTGCCCCACCAGTCGCGGCGCTGGTTGTCGTGGACGTCCCAGGTGACGACGGGGTTGTCGGGGTCGCCGGTGTAGTAGTCCTGGGTGTAGATCTCGATGCGGTGTCCGTCGGGATCCAGGATGTAGAGGTAGAAGGCGTTGGACACGCCGTGCCGGCCGGGGCCGCGTTCGATCCGGTCGCTGATGCGCAGGGCGCCCATCTTGTCGCAGATCTGGATGATGTTGTGCTTTTCGTGGGTGGCGAACGCGATGTGGTGCATGCGCGGGCCGTTGCCGCCGGTCAGGGCGGTGTCGTGCACGGTCTGCTTGCGGTGCATCCAGACCGCGTACGTGACGCCGTCGGAGTCCTGGATGTCCTCGGAGACGCGGAAGCCGAGGTCCTCAAGGTACTTGCGGCCGCGGGGCACGTCGGGGGTGACCTGGTTGAAGTGGTCCAGGCGGACCAGTTCGCCGGCGGAGTAGAGGTCGTAGCGCTGGGTGAGGCGTTCGACGTGTTCCACGTCGTAGAAGAACTCGTAGGGGAATCCCAGCGGGTCCTCCACGCGGACAGAGTCACCCACACCTTTCGTGAAGCCCTCCTTGCGGCGTTCGGTGCGGCAGCCCAGTTCCTGGTAATAGGCCTCTGCGGCGTCCACTTCGTCGGGGGACTTCACCCGGTAGGCAAAAGCGGCGACGGCGGCGATGGGTCCCTTGCGGAGCACGAGGTTGTGGTGGATGAACTCCTCCAGGGAGCGCAGGTAGATGTTGTTCTCATCTTCCTCGGTCACGTGCAGGCCCAGGACGTCCACGTAGAACGCGCGGGACCTGGCAAGGTCGGTGACCACGATCTCCATGTAGGCGCAGCGGACGATGTCCGGAGCCGGGACGGTGGGGGTGCGGACAAAGTCGGTCATGGGATTCTCTCTTCTTTGAAAGGGCTTGGCGGCTCAGGCGCCGAATTTGGGTGTGTGAACGGTGCCGAGGCTGATGTGCACGGCCTGCTGATCGGTGTAGAAATCGATGGAGCGGTAGCCGCCCTCGTGGCCCAGGCCCGAGGCTTTAACGCCGCCGAACGGGGTGCGGAGGTCGCGGACGTTGTGGCTGTTCAGCCAGACCATGCCGGCCTCGACGTTCTGCGAGAAGTTGTGGGCGCGGGTCAGGTTCTGGGTCCAGATGTAGGCCGCGAGACCGTAGCGGGTGTTGTTCGCCAGGGCGAGTGCTTCGTCGTCGTTCTCGAACGGGGTGATCGCGACGACGGGACCGAAGATTTCCTCCTGGAAGATCCGCGCGTCGGGGGCGACGTCGGCGAACACGGTGGGTGCGATGTAGTTGCCTTCGGGGAGGTGGTCGGGGCGGCCGCCTCCGGCGAGGAGCCGGCCTTCGGTCTTGCCGATCTCCACGTAGGAGGCCACCTTCGCATAGTGCTCCGGGTGGACCAGGGCACCCACTTCGGTCTTGGGATCGTGCGGGTCCCCGACCACAATGTTTTTGGCGCGGGCGGCGTACTTTTCGCAGAACTCGTCGTAGATGGCGCGTTCCACGAGGATGCGGGAACCGGCGGTGCAGCGTTCGCCGTTGAGGGAGAAGACCCCGAACAGGGCGGAATCGATCGCGGCATCCAGGTCGGCGTCGGCAAACACCACACAGGGGGATTTGCCGCCGAGTTCCATCGAGAGGCCCTTGAGGTTGGCGGCGGCGTTCCGGAAGATCGTCTGGCCCGTGGTGGTCTCGCCGGTGAACGAGATCAGCGGGACGTCCGGGTGCTTGACGAGGGCGTCGCCGGCTTCCTCGCCGAGGCCGTTGACCAGGTTGAACACACCGTCCGGGAGCCCGGCGTCCTTGAAGATCTGCGCCCAGAGCGACGCGGACAGGGGCGTGAACTCGGCGGGTTTGAGGACCACTGTGTTCCCGGTGGCCAGCGCGGGGGCGAGTTTCCAGGACTCCAGCATGAACGGCGTGTTCCACGGGGTGATGAGGCCGGCGACGCCGATCGGCTTGCGGTTCACGTAGTTGATCTGGGCACCGGGGACCTTCATGGCGTCGTCAAACTGGGCCACGATCAGGTCCGCGAAGAACCGGAAGTTCTCGGCCGCGCGCAGCGCCTGGCCCTTGGCCTGGGTGATCGGCAGGCCGGTGTCGAACGTTTCGAGTTCGGCGAGGCGCTCCTCCTGGGCCTCGACGGCGTCCGCGATTTTGTTCAGGAGCCGGGCGCGTTCGCGCGGCTTCATCTTCGGCCAGGGCCCGGTGGTGAATGCTTCGCGGGCGGCGGCGACGGCGAGGTCGATGTCCTCCTTCTGGCCGGCCGCAGCGGTGGCGTAGTTCTGGTTGGAGACCGGGTCCAGGACGTCGAAGGTCTTCCCGCCCACGGAGTCAACGAACTGGCCATTGATGTAGTGCTGGATGTGTGTGGGGAGGTCCTGCGGCACGTAGTGTTTCGTGGACTGTTCGGCGGTGAACGTCATTGTTGTTTTCCTTTGCTTCTAATGCAACGCGGGGTCACTTCTTGCCCATGCGGGGCCGTTTATCGGGCGTTTAGTGACCCCGCGTTGCTTTGGGCGAGGTACGCGTCCAAGGTGGCGGAGCGGTGCCGGCGGGCGGACTTCTCAATCTCTTCCGCGCCGGCTCCGCCCTCGATGAGCCGGAGCAGCGCCTCGTGCTCGTCCACCGATTCGTGGGCACGGCCCGGAACGAACCGGAACGTCGAAGACCGGAGCGAGGCGAGCCGGTTCCAGCCCCGGTGGACCAGGTCCAGGATGTGCGGGTTGGGGCACTGCTCAAAGAGGATGCTGTGGAAGTCCTGGTTCAGCGCCGTGAAGCGGACGGGGTCGAAATGCTGGAGGCATTCGCGCATGTCCTCGTTCACCGCCCGGGCACGTGCAATATCCGCCGGGCCAATCAGCGGCGCCGACAACGCGGTGGCTGCGCCCTCGACGATGCTCAGGGTCTGCATCGTGTAGAGGTACTCGGTGGGGTCGATCCCGGATACCCTAGCGCCGACGTTCCGCTCAAATGTCACCAGACCTTCGGCCTCGAGGCGGCGGATCGCTTCACGGACCGGGACCACGCTGACTCCCAGATCCTTGGCGATGGCGGCCAGGACCAGCCGGTAGCCGGGGGAGTAGGTACCGTCCACGATCCGTGCCTTGACGGCCGCGTAGGCCTGCTCTGATTTGCTGCCTGTCGCCATCAACGTCTCAGTCATTGGGCTTTGCCTGCTTCCCATGCCTCGTACTTCATCCGCCAGGTGGCGTTCAGCGGGTAGAGGCCGTCCACGCTGTGGCCCTGTGCCACCATTTCCGCGATGAAGGTTTCCTCGCGCTCTTGGATGATGGACTCGTCCGCGAGCTCATCGGCGAGGGCCGGCGGGATCACCAGGATGCCGTCGGCGTCGGCCACGATGATGTCCCCGGGCTGCACGGTGGTGCCGCCGCAGGCGATGGTGATGTCCGTGTCCCACGGGATGTGCCGGCGCCCCAGGACGGCGGGGTGCGGGTTGGCGTAGTAGGTGGGCATGTCCATCGCGGCCACCGCGGCGAAGTCCCGGACCCCGCCGTCGGTGATGATCGCCGCAGCACCCCGGACCTGGGCCCGCAGTGCCAGGATGTCACCGATCGTGCCGGTGCCCTTTTCCCCTCGGGCTTCCATCACCAGAATTTCACCCTCGTTGACGGAGTCGATGGCCTGCTTCTGGGCGTTGAAACCGCCGCCATGTGACTTGAACAGGTCCTCGCGATTGGGCACATACCGCAGGGTCCGGGCCAGGCCCACGATCCGCTTCTCCGGGCGGGTGGAGGTGAGTCCGTCGATGCTGACATTGTTCAGGCCGCGCTTGCGCAGCTGCGAGGACAGGGTGGCGGTGCAGACGCTTTCCAGCTTCGCTTTCAGCTCAGGGGTCAGAACATGCCCGACGGCGGCAGCCTCCACGGGTGCAAGGCCCGCCGCTGCCCGCGAACCGTACGCCTCCTCCCGCTGCCCGTCATCTGCCTTGGGCTGCGCACCAAAGTCAGCGAACGCCGTCGTGCCTTCCTCCACCCGGGTGACCAGACGCCCCGTGGAGAGACTGGTGGATGCGCTGGCTTCAACGGTGCTGACTTCAACCTCGACGACGTCGCCCGGCTTGGCCACCGAGGCGCCGGCGGGGGTGCCGGTCAGGATGATGTCGCCCTCCTCTAGCGTCGACAGCTGGGACAGGTCGGCGACGAGGCGGGCGAATGGAAAAAGCAGGTCCGCGGTCGTGTCGTCCTGGACGAGGTCGCCGTTGTGCCAGGTACGGATGCGGAGACCGGCGGGGTCCACGGCGTCCGCGGGGATCAACTCGGGGCCGATCGGCGTGAAGCCGTCGCCGCCCTTGGACCGGAGGTTGGAGCCCTTGTCCGCGTAGCGGAGATCGTAGACGCCGAGGTCGTTGCTGGCGGTCACCCACTCGACATGGCTCCAGGCGTCCTCCACGCCGACCCGGCGGGCGGGCTTGCCGATGATCAGGGCGACCTCGCCCTCGAAGCCGAGGAGTTCGCAGCCGGACGGACGCTCTACAGCGGAAGGGGCTTCTGCCGAACCGAACGTTAGGGAGGACGGCGGCTTCAGGAAGTAGGAGGGCTGCTCCGGCGTGCGGCCACGCTGGGCTGCCCGGCTGGGGTAATTGATGTGCACCGCGATGACCTTGCGGGCCGCGGCCAGGGTATGGTCGGTGACCTGTTCCAAGAATTACTCCTCATCGAGTATGAAATCGTATACGAAGCAATATTCCATATAACTCGTACTGCGTCAATGCGTGTGTCCGAGCAAAGGCTTTGCCGGTCGGCGTTTACCGTGCGGGCTTGGAGAGTGTCCCCGAGCACGTTTCCGGCGTCAGTCCTTCGTCCGTGGAAACGTGGGGTTGCATCCCAGGGACGATATCGGTGTTTTGCGCGCTCATGGCCAGCCACCGACCTTTCGATTGGCGGGCGCCGTGAAGCTGATGACTCCGCGCCTTGTTCCTGTTCGGTCCCCGTCGGGGTCAATCTGCCCGGTCATGGTCCACCGGGCGTGAACCACGGCCACATCAGTCCCGAGGAAGCGGACCCTGACGCGCTCCAGCACCATCACGGTGTCCGGGAACATGCGCCGGAACCCAATGGCATGGTTCTCACGGATCTGACGCCGGTTCGTCCACCAAAGACCGACAACGTTAACGAAGTCGGCGTCGTCTACAAAGAGGGCCGCCAAGGCCTCCGGATCCGCCGCGTTCCAGGCAGCACCGAACTCCTCAGCGATCCCACGCGGGTTACTGGGCATTGGATAGGGCACTTTCAGGGCTCTTTGGGGATTCATCCTTTCAGGAGAGCCTTAGCGACCTACCTCGGTGCTGACTGGAAGTCGGCTAGCTGGAGGTCGAAGGCACTGCGGCGCGGCTGTCCTCATCAATATGCCCACAGGCCCGCGCGTACTGCTGGCCGATGACGGGCTGGAAGTCCGACGCCGGCGCCGCGACAAGTGCCACCGGCCAGTCGGGACGGGCTCCCGTGAGTGCCCAGGCGGCCTGTGCTGCGGCGCCGCGGGCCACGTATTCGTCGGGGCTTGGCACCACCACCGGCAGGTCAAACACCGGTGACGCGATCTTCTGTACCGCCGGGTTCTGCACGGCTCCGCCGATCAGCAGCAGCCGCCGCGCCGGGTAGCCCAAAGCCAGCAAGGCTGCCAGGCCGCCGGACAATCCGCACAGCATCCCTTCGATGGCCGCCCGGGCAATGTTGCTTCGGGTGGCGGACGCGATGCTGAGACCATGCAGGCTGGCCTTGGCGTGCGGCAGGTTGGGGGTGCGTTCGCCCTCAAAATACGGCACGAGCACCACACCATCTGCCCCGGGCGCAGCGTCCAATGCCAGCCTGGAGAGTTCATCAAAACCGACGTCCAGCAGCGTGGCCATGGAGCTCAGCACCCTGGCGGCGTTCAGCGTACGGCGATGGGCAGATAGTCGCCGCCCGCGTCTGCAAAGCCGGCAACTGTTCCGCTGGGATCGTAACCAACCTCGGATGCGACGGCGAAGACTGTTCCGCTGGTGCCGACGGAGACCACCACATCCCCGGGCTTGGCGCCCAGACCCAGGGCCGCGGCTGCGTTATCCCCGGCGCCGGCGCCGAGCAGGATTTCAGCCCGCCCGCCGCCACCACTTGGGCCAGCATCCGTACGAGGGCGAGCGCCGGCGTTGCTCCCCGCAAAACAGAGTGGATGAACACGGCCGGCGGCTTCGCCGGCAGCCAGCACGCGCGGCAGGATGACAGCGCCCCCGGCCGCGGGGGCAGCCGAAACAGGTGCAGGTCCAGCCGCTTCCGGCTCTTGACGGGCTTCGCGTGCGTCCCTGCCGAAGGCCAGCCGGAATAGCTCCACGTCATAGCTGCCGGAAGCGGGGCTCCAGTAGCCGGTCCCGCTGGCATCCGAGCGGTCCGTGGTGAGCGCCTCCAGGTCCGGGCCCAGCGGGCTGGCCCCGGCCGGACCGTATCCCCGCAGGCGCCAGCTCAGCCAGTCATGGGGGAGGGCGACGGCTGCCACCCTGGCAGCGGATTCGGGCTCGTTGTCCCTGACCCAGCGGACCTTGGTGACCGTGAAGGATGCCACCGGTACCAGCCCGGTACGCCGCGCGAACTCCCCGGCCCCTACCTCATCGATCAGTGCCGCTGCAGCTGCCGCGGAGCGCGTGTCATTCCACAGGAGCGCGGGCCGCACCACGTTGCCGTCGCGGTCCAGCAGCACCATGCCGTGCTGCTGGCCCGCGACGGACAACGCGTCCACGTCCGCCAGCCCGCCGGCGTCCTCGATGGCTTCGGCCAGGGCCCGCCACCAATGGTCAGGATGGACTTCCGTCCCGTCCGGGTGGCTCGCCCGGCCCTCGCGGACCAGGACACCGCTTTGAGCGTCCAGGACCGCAACCTTGCAACTTTGGGTGGAGGAGTCAACCCCGGCAACGAGGTTCAACGAAGCAGCCGCCACAGTATCAGCGCGCTCCGAGAAGGTGCTCGATGAAGAGCTGCTGCAGCCGCACGAATCCGAAGCCCTTGCCGCCAAAGTAGGCATCGGCGTCGAAATCCTCGTAGGAAGCGCCGTCCGATCGCAGCTGCTCGTAGCCTTCACCGGGGTTGAGGGTGGGCTCATTGATTTGGGCAACGCGGGAAGCCAACAGCGCTTCCTGCACTTCGGGGTCGGCACGGAAGGCCTTCGCGCGTTCCTTCAGCAGCAGGTAGGTCTGCATGTTCGCGGCGGCGGAGTCCCACACGCCGTCGATGTCCTCGGTGCGGCCGGGCTTGTAGTCGAAGTGGCGGGGGCCGCTGTAGGCCGGTCCGCCGTCGGGGCCGCCGTTTTCGAGCAGGTCCACCAGGGAGAACGCGTTCTGCAGGTCGCCGTGGCCGAACACCAGGTCCTGGTCGAACTTGATGCTGCGCTGGCCGTTGAGGTCGATGTGGAACAGCTTGCCCTGGTAAAGGGCCTGGGCAATCCCGTGGGTGAAGTTGAGACCGGCCATCTGCTCGTGGCCGGTCTCGGGGTTAACGCCCACAAGTTCCGGACGTTCCAGGGTCTCGATGAACGCAAGGGCGTGTCCCAGGGTGGGGAGCAGGATGTCGCCGCGGGGTTCGTTCGGCTTCGGTTCGATGGCGAAGCGGATGTTGTAGCCCTTGTCCGTGACGTAGTCGCCGAGCAGATTCACGGCCTCGCGGTAACGCTCCAGGGCGCCGCGGATGTCCTTGGCGGCGTCGTACTCGCTGCCCTCACGGCCGCCCCACATCACGAACGTTTCGGCGCCGAGTTCAGCTGCGAGGTCGATGTTGTCCAGCACTTTGCGCAAGGCGAAGCGGCGCACGCCCCGGTCATTGCTGGTGAAGCCGCCGTCCTTGAAAACCGGGTGGCTGAACAGATTCGTGGTGACCATGGGAACGATCATCCCCGTGGACTTGAGCGCACCGGTCAGCCGGTCGATCTCACGCTGGCGATCAGCTGCCGAGCAGCCAAAGGGAAAGAGATCGTTGTCGTGGAAGGTGATGCCGTAGGCACCCAGATCACTCAGCTTGTTGACGGTTTCGACGGTGTCCAGGGGCGGACGGGTGGCAGAACCGAACTGGTCCTGGGCCTCCCAGCCGACCGTCCAAAGGCCGAAGGAAAACTTGTCTTCGCGGGTGGGCTGAATCGTCATTGAATGCTCCGTTAGTAGGTATGAAGAGGAGTGCGTACCGCGTCCCTTTGATGAGTCGCAGCATTTTGTTCTGCGCACAAACATATTAGGAATTTCCGTGAGTCAACTACTAGGCACTCCGAGCTAGGCTGGGTTCTGAATGCCAACTCCCTCGAAATCTCTGGTTTTCCGCACCCGAAGCGGTTATGTTGTGAAGAACACCAAACCTGAAAACCAGACTCCGTGGAGGACGCAGAGCGTGACTGAACAACGTGTGCAGCAACGGAACTGGGCCGGAAACTTCGGCTACCGGGCGGAACGGATCGCGCACCCGCGCACCGTGGCGGAGCTGCAGGAACTGGTGGCCGGAGCCCGGACCATCCGCGCCCTGGGATCCCGCCATTCATTCAACGACATCGCCGACACTTCAGGCACGCTGGCGGCCCTGAACCTGCTGGATCCGGCCATCACTGTCGATGCTGAGAACCTGAACGTCACGGTGAGCGGAGGCACGCGGTACGGGACGCTCGCCGCGGAGCTGCAGCGGCAAGGTTTCGCCCTGCACAACCTGGCCTCGCTGCCCCATATTTCGGTGGCCGGTGCGGTGGCCACGGCCACGCACGGCTCCGGAGACGGCAACGGGAATCTGGCCACCGCCGTCGCCGGTTTGGAACTCGTGACCGCAGACGGCGGCATCCTCACCGCCCGCCGCGGCGAGACCATGGACTTTGACGGCATGGTGGTGGGACTGGGCGCCCTGGGAATCGTCAGCAGCGTGACCCTGGACATAGAGCCGGCCTTCCATGTTGCCCAGCACGTTTTTGAGGACCTGGATTGGGAGCGGGTTCTGGAGAATTTCGACGACGTCACCTCCTCCGCGTACAGCGTCAGCCTCTTCACTGACTGGAGCGGCAGTACCGTTGGGCAAGCATGGCTGAAGGGCCGGGTGTCGGATCCGGGAGTGGTGGCCGGCAGGCGGGACTTCTTCGGCGGCACCCCGGCCCTGTCGGCCCGGCATCCGCTCCCGGGCGTCTCCGGAAGTAACTGCACGGAACAACTCGGCGTGCCGGGGCCGTGGTCGGACCGGCTTGCCCACTTCAGGATGGAGTTCACGCCCAGCAAGGGCGACGAACTCCAGTCCGAGTACCTGGTGCCCCGGGAACACGCTGTGGATGCCATTCGCACGCTGCGCAAACTCTCCGGGGTCCTGACTCCCTTGCTCCTGGTCTCCGAGATCCGCACGATTGCTGCCGACCGGCTCTGGCTGAGCCCAAATTATGGTCGCGACGGCATCGGCCTGCACTTCACCTGGCGGCAGGACCAGCCAGCGGTGGAGGCGGTACTGCCACTGCTTGAGGCGGAGCTGGCGCCCTTTGCCGCACGGCCTCACTGGGGCAAGCTGTTCGACGGCGGTACTGCCGCCGTCGGGCCCCTGTACCCACGCTTCGATGACTTCAGGGCCCTGGCCGGCCGGCTGGATCGGGCCGGAAAGTTCCGCAACCGGTTCCTGGACTACGCGGTCTTCGGCTCCTGATATTGTCACGGATGATGTCCTCAGCAACCCGCCTCCCCGCAACGGCCAGCGATCCCGATCCGTCGCGGCGGAACAACCTTGCCCTGATCGCAACCCTGGTGCACCACCATGGTGTCCTCAGCCGAGCGGAGCTGACCAGACGGACGGGGCTGAACAGGTCCACGGTGGGGACGCTGGTGGGCCAGCTGGTGGCCCTCGGACTCGTCTATGAAGCGGCGCCGTCCGGCGAAGCCCAGGTTGGCCGTCCGAGCCCGGACGTAAGGCCTGATCCGTCCACGGCGGCATTGGCCGTGAACCCGGAAGTGGACGCCGTCACCATCGGACTGGTGAGCCTGGGCGGAAAAGTCCAGAAGAAGATCCGCTTCGCCACGGAGCGGATCCCCACCGCCAAGGAAGCATTCAACATAGCTGCCGCAGTCATTGCAGGGATGCGGTCGGAGCTCGATGCGTCCTACCGGATCGTTGGCATCGGATTGGCAGTGCCCGGCCTGGTCAACCGTGCCGACGGGGTGGTCCGCCACGCCCCCCATTTGGGTTGGCGCGACGAACCCGTGGCCCGGATGTTGGGCGAGGCCACCGGCTACCCGTGCCTGGCGGACAACGATGCCTCCCTGGGTGCGGAAGCCGAGCTCATTTTCGGGGCCGGCGCCGGCCGCGGCAACCTGGTCTACCTCAACGGCGGCGCCAGCGGCATCGGCGGCGGCGTCATTGCCGATGGAGCGTTGCTGCGCGGGTCCGCCGGATATGCGGGCGAGCTGGGACACACCTTCGTGCGCACCGCCGGCCAGATCTGCCACTGCGGCGCCTCCGGCTGCCTCGAAACCGAGGTGTCCCAGTCCCGGCTCTTCGACCTGGCAGGGCTCGGCGGCGGCGACGCCAGCCAGCTCGAAGCGGCCCTCCGCTCGAAAGCCAGTGCGGAGCTGGCCGCGGAAGTGGCCCGCCAACTGGGCTATCTGGGCATCACCCTGCGCAACGCGGTCAACACGTTCAACCCGGACGCGATCGTCCTCGATGGGTTCCTGGGCATTCTGCACGCACTCTCGCCTGACACGCTGGACGGCCTGATCCGGACCCAGGCCCTGGACGAGGCGGCGGGCCGGGCCAGGATCTACCGTGCCGCGCTGGGCTCCGATCTTATGATGATCGGGGCTGCCGAACTGGCGTTTACCCGATTACTCGCGGACCCGGCAGGCATCACTGCCCTGCCCGCACCTCCTGCGAAGGTGCGCTGAGCGGCCTGAGGACGGCACCTCCCCGTGGGCGGGCGTGCCCGGGGCAGTGCTCACGGCGCACGCTGCATCCAGCAGGGATCGCGGCCATAGAATGTTGGACACCACCTTGTCTTCCACCGAAGGGTCCCTCGCATGGGCAACACGATTGACCGACGCCAGCCACGCCTGGAGGACGTGGCAGCGCGGGCAAAAGTGTCCCACCAGACGGTCTCGCGGGTCATCAACAACCACCCCAATGTCAGCAGCGCCACCAGGGAGAAAGTGGAAGCGGCGATTGCGGAACTCGGCTACCGGCGCAACACCGCCGCCAGGAGCCTGGTCACCCGGCGTTCGCAAACCATAGGTGTGCTCGCGGCCGAAATGGGGCAGTACGGCCCGGCCAACACCCTTCTCGGAGTCCAGCAGGCTGCCCGGGAGGCCGGTTACTTTGTGAGCATCGAGGCCATCAAGGAGGCCGGAGCAGATGCCATCTCGGACGCCGTCCGCCATCTCACGGACCAGGGCGCGGACGGGATCATCGTCATTGTGCCCCACGACGGTACCGTTCAGGCGCTGGAGGGCCTCACCCTGGACGTTCCCGTGATCCTTGTGGGTGCCGCCGGTGGGGGCCTCTTCAGCGGAGCGTTGGTGGACCAGAAGCTCGGGGCGCGCCTGGCGGTCTCGCACTTGATCGACCTGGGGCACCGGCGGATCGGGCATGTTTCCGGGCCCCAGGACTGGGTTGACGGCAGGTCACGTGCCGAGGGGTGGGGTGAGCGGCTCCGCGAGGCCGGCCTGGCTGATGACCTGTTGATCGAAGGGGACTGGAGCGCCGGCAGCGGGTACCGGATCGGCCGGCAGCTTGCCGCTGAGCGCACGGCAACGGCCCTGTTTGTGGGCAACGACCAGATGGCCCTGGGCCTGCTGCGCGCCTTCAGCGAAGCGGGGGTCCGCGTGCCCGACGACGTCTCCGTGGTGGGCTTCGATGACCAGCCTGAGTCGGGCTACTTCACGCCGCCGCTGACCACCGTGCGCCAGGACTTCGAGGAACTTGGCAGGAGCTGCCTGGGCGTTATGCTGAACGCCCTTGAGGGCGGCGCGGGCGCAGGCACCATCATGGTGGAGCCGGAGCTGGTTGTCCGCAGCAGCACGTCCGCTCCCGCCTGATTCCTTCCTGAGCGTCCCAGTCGCGGTCCACACTTGACGTGCCAATTGTTAGCGCTCACAATTGAATCAATCCGCGCTCACCGGACCAGCTATTTGGAGGACTTCATGGACGTCACAGTGGACGGCACAGACAACTACGTCATCGGCGTGGACTACGGAACGCTCTCGGGACGGGCCGTTGTGGTCCGGGTCCGTGACGGCAAGGAACTGGGCAGCGGTGTCTTCGGCTATCCGCACGCCGTGGTCACGGATTCCCTGCCGGCGGATGTAACGGGCGTTGCGGGCGACGGCGCCGCCCGGCTTCCCACGGAATGGGCACTTCAGGTGCCCAATGACTACCGCGACGTCCTCCGCCACGCCGTCCCCGCAGCGATCGTAGACGCCGGGATCAACCCGGCAGCCGTCGTCGGAATTGCCACTGACTTCACGGCCTGCACCATGGTGCCGGTCAAGGCCGACGGCACCCCGCTTAACGAACTGCCCGGCTTTGCCAGCCGCCCGCACGCCTACGTGAAGCTGTGGCGGCACCACGCCGCGCAGCCGCAGGCGGACCGGATCAACGCCCTGGCCGCCGAGCGCGGCGAAGCCTGGCTGCCGCGCTACGGGGGACTGATTTCCTCCGAGTGGGAATTCGCCAAGGGCCTGCAGCTGCTGGAGGAGGACCCGGAAGCCTACGCCGCCATGGACCACTGGGTGGAGGCGGCCGACTGGATCGTCTGGCAGCTTTGCGGCCAATACGTTCGTAACGCCTGCACCGCCGGCTACAAGGGCATCTACCAGGACGGCGGGTATCCCTCCGAGGACTTCCTCGCCGCGCTGAACCCGGAATTCAAGGACTTCGTCAGCACCAAACTTGAGCACACCATCGGCCGGCTCGGCGACGCCGCGGGCTACTTGACCACCGAGGCCGCCGCCTGGACCGGACTGCCGGAAGGCATCGCCGTGGCCGTCGGCAACGTGGACGCCCACGCCACAGCCCCCGCCGCAAAGGCAGTGGAGCCGGGGCAGCTGGTGGCCATCATGGGCACGTCCACCTGCCACGTTATGAACGGTTCAGATCTTCGCGAAGTGCCGGGCATGTGCGGCGTAGTGGACGGCGGGATCGTGGACGGCCTGTGGGGCTACGAAGCCGGACAATCCGGCGTAGGCGACATCTTCGGCTGGTTCACCAAGAACGGTGTCCCGCCGGAATACCACCAGGCGGCGGCCGCGGCAGGCCTGGGCATCCACGAATACCTCACCGAACTCGCCGCACACCAGGCCGTCGGAGAGCACGGTCTCATCGCCCTGGACTGGCACTCGGGGAACCGTTCGGTGCTGGTGGACCACGAGCTCTCCGGCGTGGTGGTGGGCCAGACCCTCGCCACCAAGCCCGAGGACACCTACCGCGCGCTGCTGGAGGCCACGGCCTTCGGCACCCGCACCATCGTGGATGCCTTCCGCGACTCCGGTGTGCCCGTCAAGGAGTTCATCGTGGCCGGCGGCCTGCTGAAGAACAAGCTGCTCATGCAGATCTACGCCGACATCACCGGCCTGCAGCTTTCGACCATTGGCTCAACCCAGGGTCCGGCGCTGGGATCGGCCATCCATGCCGCCGTTGCGGCCGGGAAGTACGCCAATATCCGCGAAGCCGCGGCCACCATGGGCTCGGAACCCGGCGACGTCTACACACCGATCCCGGAGAACGTGGCGGCCTATGAGGAACTGTTCCAGGAATACCGGACACTGTACGACTACTTCGGCCGGGGAGCCAATGACGTGATGCACCGGCTCAAGGCCATCCAGCGCAACGCCACCAAAGCACTCGTTGCGGCTGGAGCCTCCGCATGAGCGCCGCGCTTTCAGACACCCTGGAAACGATCGCCCGGATCCGTGCCGACGTCTGCGCCCTGCATGCCGAGCTCACCCGCTATGGGCTGGTGGTATGGACGGCAGGCAATGTCTCCGCGCGCGTTCCAGGCCATGACCTGATGGTCATTAAGCCGTCGGGCGTTTCCTACGATGACCTCACACCCGAGCAGATGGTGGTCACCGACCTGTATGGGGTACCCGTGGCGGGTGACGCCGCCGGTGAGTGGGGCAACCCGGGGCTGTCGCCGTCGTCGGACACGGCCGCGCACGCCTATGTCTACCGGCAAATGCCCGACGTCGGCGGCGTGGTGCACACGCACTCCACCTACGCCACGGCCTGGGCAGCGCGGGGCGAAGCGATCCCGTGCGTGCTGACCATGATGGGCGACGAGTTCGGCGGCACCATTCCGGTCGGACCGTTCGCACTGATCGGTGACGACTCGATCGGACAGGGCATCGTGGAGACTCTGAAGGACTCCAACTCGCCCGCGGTGCTGATGCAGAACCACGGCCCGTTCACCATCGGCAAGGATGCCAGGGACGCGGTGAAGGCTGCGGTGATGTGCGAGGAAGTGGCGCGGACAGTGCACATTTCCCGGCAGCTCGGCGAGCCGCTGCCGATCGACCAGGCCAAGATCGAATCCCTCTACGCGCGCTACCAGAACGTCTACGGCCGCTAGCTGGCCCGGACCCCGCACTTCACCGGACTTTCACAGGAGAAAACCATGAACAACGCCAACAGCACGTCCCTCGGCCACTACGAGGTCTGGTTCCTCACCGGCAGCCAGCACCTCTACGGCGACGATGTCCTCAAGCAGGTCGCCGCCCAGTCGCAGGAGATTGCCGCAGCGCTGAACGCCTCCTCCGACGTTCCCGTCAAGGTGGTCTGGAAGCCGGTCCTCACTGATTCGGACGCCATCCGCCGCACCGCGCTGGAAGCGAACTCGGACGATTCAGTGATCGGTGTGACGGCGTGGATGCACACGTTCTCCCCGGCCAAGATGTGGATCCAGGGCCTGGACCTGCTGCGCAAGCCGCTCCTGCACCTGCACACCCAGGCAAATGTTGAGCTGCCCTGGGCGGACATCGACTTCGACTTCATGAACCTGAACCAGGCCGCCCACGGCGACCGCGAATTCGGCTACATCCAGTCCCGCCTCGGCATTCCCCGCAAGACCGTGGTGGGCCACGTGTCCAACCCGGAAGTCTCGCGCCAGGTGGGCGTGTGGCAGCGGGCGTCGGCCGGCTGGGCCGCGGTCCGGACCCTCAAGCTGACCCGCTTCGGTGACAACATGCGCAACGTCGCCGTCACCGAAGGCGACAAGATCGAAGCGGAGCTGCGCTTCGGCGTCTCCGTGAACACGTGGTCCGTCAACGAGCTCGCCGACGCCGTGCACGGCGCCGCAGAGTCCGACGTCGACGTCCTGGTTGCGGAATACGAGAGCCTCTACGAGGTGGTCCCGGAACTCCGCGCCGGGGGAGCGCGGCACGAGTCGCTGCGATACAGCGCCCGGATCGAACTGGGGCTGCGCAGCTTCCTTGAGGCCAACGGCTCCGCCGCGTTCACCACCTCCTTCGAAGACCTGGGCGAACTTCGCCAGCTGCCCGGCATGGCCGTCCAGCGGCTCATGGCCGACGGCTACGGCTTCGGCGCCGAAGGCGACTGGAAGACGGCCATTCTGGTCCGCGCCGCCAAGGTAATGGGCGCGGGCCTGCCCGGCGGCGCCTCCCTGATGGAGGACTACACGTACCACCTCGAGCCCGGCGCCGAGAAGATCCTGGGCGCGCACATGCTCGAGGTCTGCCCGTCGCTGACGGCCACAAAACCGCGCGTCGAGATCCACCCGCTCGGTATCGGCGGCAAGGAAGACCCGGTCCGGATGGTGTTCGACACCGACGCCGGCCCCGGTGTCGTGGTGGCGCTCTCGGACATGCGCGACCGATTCCGGCTCGTGGCGAACGCCGTCGACGTCGTGGACCTGGACGAGCCGCTGCCCAACCTGCCGGTGGCCCGGGCTCTCTGGTCGCCGAAACCCGACTTCGCCACGTCGGCCGCCGCGTGGCTCACCGCAGGCGCCGCGCACCATACGGTACTGTCCACGCAGGTGGGGCTGGACGTGTTCGAGGACTTCGCCGAAATTGCCAAGACCGAACTCCTCACCATCGATGAAGGCACCACCATCAAGCAGTTCAAGAAGGAACTCAACTGGAACGCCGCCTACTACAAGCTGGCCGGCGGCCTGTGAACGGCGTCGAACTTCAGCTCGTCTCGCGGGACTACACCGCCTCCATTGTGCAGCGCGGCGGTGCCCTCAGGCGGCTGGCCTTCCAGGGCCGGGACCTGGTGGTGCCGTTCGACGCAGATGCGCCCATCCCGGACTACCGGGGGATCATCGCTGCGCCGTGGCCCAACCGGATCGCCGATGGCACCTACCGGTTTGCCGGCGTCGAAAACCAACTCCCCATCAACGAACAGGAGCGGAGCACGGCACTGCACGGGCTCTCATTCGACCGTTTGTGGACCGTTGAACGCAGCGGTGCCGACGCGGTGAGCCTGTCCTGTGAGATCCCCGGGGCCCCAGGGTATCCGTTCCACCTTCGGCTCCACGTGGACTACAAGCTGGACGACGCCGGGCTGCACACCACGGTCACGGCAAGCAACGTCGGGGACGAGACGGCCCCTTACGGGGTTTGCCCGCACCCCTACCTGCTGGCCGGACCCGCACCGTTGGATGAGTGGACCGTCCGGATCCCCGCGGCGTCCTTCCTCGAGGTCACGCCGGACCGGCTGCTGCCGGTTAGCACGCGGACGGTGGCGGGCCATCAGTTCGACTTCCGTGTGCCACGGGCAATCGGCGCCACGCAGATCGACCACGCCTTCACGGACCTTGAGTTCGACGACGGCGGCCGCACGCAGCTGATTGCCAGGGACCCCGGCGGAACCGGAGTGGGCATGGCCTGGGGCCGGGCCTGTCCCTGGCTGCAGATCCATACCGCAGACAAACCCGCCCCCGCAGCCAACAGACTGGGCCTGGCGGTTGAGCCGATGACCTGTCCGCCGGACGCCTTCAACAGCGGCCAGGACCTGGTGCAGCTGGAGCCGGGCAGCAGCCACCAGGCCGGCTGGAGCATCTTCGCCGCCTGATGCCGCCTGATGCCACCTGATGCCACCTGATGGCGGCGCTGACACGCACAGAAACGGCCGGCCCCGGCAGTCTGCCGGGGCCGGCCGCTTCAGTGGACAAGCCGGTCAGTGAACAATCAAGTCAGTGCACAATCAAGCCAGTGCACGCGCAGGTCAGTGCGCCAGCAGCGTCTCGAGCGGTTCTCCGGCCGCGATCCGTGCCAGCAGCTCCGGCTCGGCCGCATCGGAGGCGAGCGCCTGCTCCAGGACAGCTGCCGTCTCCCGCGGGGACAACACAATCTCGCCGTTATCGTCGCCCAGCACCCAGTCGCCGGGGGCCACGTCAACGCCCCCGCATGTCACGGGAACGTTGACCGCAGACCGACGTGCGTGCCGGCTTGGCGTCGCCGAAGAACTCCGCATAGACGCGGCTGTACTCCTACAGCTGCCCCGGGTCGGTGAGGTAGGTGTTCACCTTGACTACCTGGGCCGGCCCGGATCCAGCGGCCTCCAGCACCGTGGTGAGGTTTCGGATTGTCTGGCGGACCTGTTCCTCGAACGTTTCGGGCTGGTGGTCCAGTTCCGTGATGGCGGGGATTTGGCCGGCCGTGAATACGAACCCGTTGGCCACCACTGCCTGGGAGAAGGGGCCGACGGCGGCCGCCCCGCCGGGGATCTCAGCGATCCGCCGAATGGTCCCCGCGGGGGAGGCTGCCGTCACTTCGCCGCCGCCTCGACGGGGGACTCGTCGACGGCGTCGATGTTGCCGTAGCGGGTCTCCGTCAGAATCACGAGCGCCCCGAGCGACACCAGGGAGGCTCCCATGATGTACCAGGCGATGGACGAGCTCTGGTGCGTGACGCCCAGGAGCCAGGTGGCGATGAACGGTGTCGCGGCGCTGCCCAGGAGTCCTGAGAGCATGTACGCCACCGACACGGGGAGAGTGCCACGGCAGCCGATTCAGCTTCGAGCGCTTGCAGAATGCTGCCGCCCTCTCCAAGGCTGGTTGCCATTCCCTGCGGCTTGGCAGGACTGCTGAGCATGGCCCGCTGTGGCCCGGATCCGGGGTACCGCGCCACGGTGACATCCAGCACCGCGCCCGCGAGCTGCGGCGTCGCCAGCGCCTCGCTCTGGGCAGCAAAATCGAGGACGACGACGACCGTTCCGTCGGGTGCGCGGAGCCAGGTCCGCTGCTGCTGGAGCCGCCCGTCGTCGCTGCGGTGGGCGCCGAGCACCAGCCACGGCCCATGCAGTGCCTCGGTGCCCTGAACGTCGGCGGCAGGCGTGGCCCAGCCGACGGCCACCCGGAGATCCGCAAGCTCTTTGCCGCTCAAGGTGTCCCGCTTGCTCCAAGCCTTGGTCACTGCCCACCAGCGGCCCGCCCGCAGCAGCAGGTGATCTGCCCAATCGGTCCGTGCGTGCACATCCGATCCCATTGTCCGTACCTGTTCAGCCAAACCCGGGAGCTGGGCGTCGACGAGCCGTGCTGCCACTCCGTCCCACCAGGCATACGGCTGGGTGCGGGCAGTTGCCAAGCTTGTCCGCACCAGATCAGTCAGCCACCGGGCAAAGTCGTCCATCCCGGCATCCATCAGAGCTATTCGGTCGGCCAGCCGCTTGGCCTGGGCCGCCGGATGCACCGGCTGGTCAGGCTGGCGCCGCTCCCTTACGGTGGCCCGTTCCGCCCGCTGGGCCGCCCATTCCTGGGCGAAATCAGCGGTCTTCGCCCCGGCGTCGGCCGCTTCGCCGCGAGACCACAGAAGCAGCAGCGCCAGCGCGTGCTTGCAGGGAAACTTCCGGCTGGGGCAGGAACATCTGTAGGCAGGCGCGGCAGTATCCACGCGCACCTGGGGGGGGAATCTTGCCGCTGCCTTGGCACTTGCCCCAGACCAGGACATCGTTGCTGCCTGTATCGGACCATGGACCCTGACGTGCCAGCTTACGGGCGGCTGCCAGGGAGGATGCGTCGGGAGCGGCGTTGATAACCCGCTCCTCGCTCCAACGCCCCATGAAGCACATTGTGCCCGATGCCACAGGAAGCGTAAGCGAGGCGGCGCGGCGTGGCGGCGGTGCGGGGGGCGGCAACCCGCGTTCCGGCCGGATCCGAAGCAAGATTGCCGGAATCTTGACCCAAACCGGCATGCTGGTGCACCCATTGCCGTTTAGGGTGGGCCCAATGGTTCAGGCGGCCGGATCAAAATCACCAGCGTTCGGAGCGCACTAAGTGGCCCAGAAAACGAAATCCTGCCTTCACCTTGGAGCGAAAAAGTGGACGACAAACCAGGCACCGCCGCGGGACACGAGGAAGATCACAATTGTCCGACGAGCCGAAGGCCAGGCCCCCTCTCTATGGCAATTACCAGGATCTGTGGCCCTAAACCGTCGGCTCAGCGCCGCTTGCGTTTGGACCGTTGGTCCTCCCGCCGCTCGGAACTGTCACGCTCTGCGGAACGCTGCGATTTCCCTGCCACCACCACCCTCTGGTGCCACTCGCGCTGGTAGGCCCGGCGGGCGGCGGCATCTGTGCGCCGGGCCAGGGCGGCGAGTTCGCGCTGGAGTTTGCCGTAGCTCAGCCAGCGGCGCTCATCGAGTGTCCCGTCCGCCAAAGCCGCCTGCACGGCGCAGCCGGGCTCCTGCTGGTGGGCGCAGTTGGAGAACCGGCACAGGCCGGCGAGTTCCTCTACGTCCCCGAACATCTCGCCTAGGCCTTCATCGGCGTCGAACAGGCCGAATCCCCGGACGCCCGGAGTGTCCATGAGGACGGCTCCGTTAGGCAGCGGCACGAGTTCGCGCGACGTGGTGGTGTGCTTGCCTTTGAAGTCGCCGGAGCGGACCTCGCGAGTGTGCTGGACCGCGCGTCCGTCCAGCGCGTTGATGAGCGTGGACTTGCCGGCGCCCGACGGGCCGAGGAGGACCAGCGTGCCGTGCGGCGGCAAGTGCTCCAGCAGCGCATCGATCCCGTCGCCGTTCTCGGCTGACGTGGTGACCACGTCCACGCCCGCCGCCTGCAGGATGACCTTCCCGACGACCGTCGTCCGCTATGTCCGCAAGGTCGGCTTTGGTGATGATCACCAGCGGAACCGCGCCGGAATCCCAGGCTGCAACGAGCGTGCGTTCGAGGCGGTTGTGCGTGAGCGGCCGGTCCACCGGGACCACCACACCCACCACATCCATGTTCGCTGCCAGCACCTGCGCCTCCGAGGAATCTTCAAAGGCGCGCTTCCGGCTGAGCTCAGACCGGCGCGGGAGGATCCCGGTGATCTGGCGGCCGCCCGCGCGGTTGGGCCCGATCCAGACCCAGTCGCCGGTGACCGGAACGCCGGCGTCGAGCGGGTACGGCAGGTGGAGAAGTTCGCCGCCAACGGCTGTGAGCACGAGGTTGCGGTCCAGGCGCACCACCCGTCCGCGCTCGCTGTGTTGGTTCGCTGGGTGGCGGGTCCGGTGTTGGGGTTGGTGGGCGTCAAAATAACCGGCGACGGCCGGGGAGTAGCCGTACGTTGTGGGCCCTTCGGGGCCGGGGATCGAGTCGGAGGTTGAAGGGGAGTAGCTGTCCAGGCTGGTGCCTGAGGAATTGTTCAAGGTGAGTCCTCGGGAGAGGTCTCCAGACTCCGGAATCAGCGCAGCCCTGCAGCCATTAGGCCTGTCCGTTGGTGTGTTGCGCGCTTAAGCCGGGCCGATGCTGGAGACGGTGGTGATTGGATTGATGCGTGTGGGGCGCTCTGGGCGCGGGGCCGTAGCAGTCATCAAAACCACCTCCGTTTCTCTCCAGATGTCCGGATGCTGTCACGGACTCTCGGCTCTGAGTTTAGCTGCCCGGGGTTGAGTTGAATAGGGAAGCTTCCGCTTCGTCCGGCCGCGCCGGTTCCCGTCAGCCGGTGGGGCCGGTCAGTTGATAGTTCAGCAGCACGATGCCGGACGGAAAGGAGCGGCACTTCCGGAGCGCAAGCTTTTTCCATTCGCTGATCCTGCCGAAGAAGGGCACTCCGCCGCCGAGGATGACCGGCACGACGGCGACGCCCAGTTCGTCCAGCAGGCCCAACTCGATGAATTCAGTGATGAGCTGACCGCCGCCGAACACGCAAATGTCCTTCTCCTCAGGGATGGCGGGCTTTATCCGGGCGACAAGATCGCGCAAATCTCCGGAGTGCAGGTGCGTGTTCCGTCCCGTGGCCAGAGTTTCATCGTGGGAGAGGACATACGTTGGAACCGCGGAGCCCCGGCCGCCCATTGCCGCCATTTCCCGGTATGTATTGGCACCCACGACATAGGCTCCGGTTCTGCGCTCAGTTGCCTCGCATCCGTAGTCCTCGTTCTTGGCCATGGCATCGTTCAGCCATGACAGGTCCCCGCTCTCTGAACGGATGCAGCCGTCGAGGCTGACCGCCATGCCGCCAAACATAGTGCCCATAGTCGCGACGCTATCCAGCGCCGATGTCACGGTCAAGACCACCACTTCGCTAGCCGAAAACGCCGGCTGGCGCACCTCCGGTGGCGGCCTATTAGTGGATTCCGATGCCGCGGGTTTTGCCGCCCACCGCGAATATGAACACATCGAGCGGATCGGGGCTGCACAGATCATTTCGCGGCTGGAGCGCAGGACCATCCAAACGTTCGAGGTTACGGCGGACGCCTAGGTTTATCAGCCCCGGGCTGCAGCCACTACGCGCTCGCCGTTGAAGTATTCGAGGTGCCAGCCCTCGGTGGCATGGTAGAGGGCAAGGTTCAGCACCGCGTTGTCGATCCTGTGCAATGTGCGGCCGATGGCGCGGTTAAGGCTCACCCGGAGGAGTGTGCCGTGTGCGACCACAAGGACGCGGCGGGCGGGGAATTCTTCGGCTAGTGCTTCCAGTGCACCCAACCCGCGCGCAGCCGCGTCTTCCTCGCTTTCGGCGCCGCGGTAGCCACCGGGTATGCGCAGGGCCTCCAGCTCGGGGCCGGCCTGCAACCCCTCTGCCGGTCCGAAGCTGCGTTCGGCGAGCGCCGGAATGTGCCGCGTAACGCTCAGCCCCAGCCCGTCCGCAATCACGCTGGCGGTTTCCGCGGCACGGCTAAGCGGCGAGGACACGATCGCATCCCACTCGTAGTCTGACAGGACGTCGACGGCGTCGCGCGCCTGGCCGCGGCCGACGTCGTTCAGCGGAATGTCGGTGGCTCCCTGGAGCCGACGCTGCGCATTCCAGTCTGTCTGGCCATGGCGGATCAGGGCGAAGGTCGTAAGGGTCATGCTGTCTATTCTGCCCTGACGGCGGGCTCGGTCCGGGCGGCCGCGAAGATTAGGGCAACCTTTCTAGGCCCAAGGGTCCGGTCCGGCGTTGCGGTCGATGAAGTCCAGGACAGCCGGATGGGCGGGATCAATAAGATGCCCGCCCGGGACCAGAACCGTATGGGTAAAGGGCAACGCACCCGACAACCTTGCGTTCACGGACCGGCAGGCCTCGGGGGAGTCCTCGGCGGAGACGATCAGGGCGGGCCGGCGGATCCCGGCGAGTTGCTCCTCGTTCAGTTCCAATGCATCGTCGCTGAGATCTAGGCCGTGGCCGTTGATTTCGGCCAGGACAGCGTGGCTCGTGCCGGCAAACATCTGTTTGAGCCCGGGGGGAAACGACTCCCACGTCGCGTCCCCCAGGGCTTCCCGGATCACAATCTCGGCGGCAAGCCCGGGCTGACCGTCCGTGCGCTCAAGCACACAGCGGCGCAGGCCGCGGGCCCAGGCGTCGGCATCCGGAGCGATGGTGAACAACGCCGGTTCCAATAGGACCAGCGCTTTGACTTTGTCCGGGAAACGGCGGGCAAGTTCGACGGCGATCAGGCCGCCTGTGCTGCGGCCGATCACGATTGCCGGCCCGGCATGGAGCGCCGCCAGGACTGCCGCTGCGTCGTCGACATGATCCACCAGGTCCAAGGTCGCGAACGGCCGCGGCGGGGCACTGCGGTGGAAACCCCTGCGGTCGTAGATGATGCAGCGGCCATGCCGGGCGAGTTCGGTTGCGGCGTCCGCCCACATCACAGCCGAACTGGGTGTTCCGTGCACGCCTAGTATTGGCGTCCCGTGGCCGCTCTCTTCGTAGTAGAGATCAACACCGTTGACGCTGAGGTGGGGCATGTCGTCAGCCTGGAGTTCGCGCGCTCACCGCAGGACACCACCCGGGCTCAGGGGCCCGGCCAGTGTTCTCGGTCGAATCCATAGGGGTTGGGAGCAGCGTTCCGCTCAGCCGCTGCGGCGGGGCCGTTCCGTTCGTCGTCGTGATGAGGTGGCGGGGCGTGCGGGTCCGAAGCCTGCTTCAAGGGCACGCGGGGCGCGGTCTCTACGGGTGCATCTTCGGCCAAGGGGAACCTCACAGACACAGAAGGTTGGCCCGCTGCTTGAACCGATAGAGGCATCCTAACCCCAAGGGAGCGTTCTGTCGCTGGTAAATGCTCGTAGCCCGGCAGCTGCTTCCGTGTCAGGATCAGGTATGCCACACCGCCTGATGCTGCTTGATACTGCGTCACTGTACTTTCGCGCCTTTTATGGCTTGCCGGACACGATCCGCCGTGCTGACGGAACGCCGGTCAACGCGGTTCGCGGTCTCCTGGACATGATCGCCCGCCTCACCACGGATTACGGGGCAACGCATCTGATTGCCTGCTGGGACGACGACTGGCGTCCGCAGTGGCGCGTGGACCTCATCCCGACCTACAAGTCGCACCGGGTTGCCGAACTTGTGTCGGATGCCCCCGACGTCGAGGTCGTCCCGGACGCGCTCGAGGCGCAGCTTCCGATGATCCGCCGCGTGCTCGAACTCGCCGGCATCGCCATCGTGGGGGCCGCGGAACACGAGGCCGACGACGTCGTCGGTACTTATGCCAGCCATGCAGACCTTCCCGTCGATGTGGTCACCGGAGATCGTGACCTTTTCCAAACAGTCAACGATGACCGTCAGGTGCGGGTGATCTACACCGCGCGGGGCATGAGGAACCTCGAAGTCGTGACCGACGCCGTCGTCGTCGGGAAGTACCGCGTGCTGCCCCAACAGTATGCCGATTACGCCACCCTGCGCGGCGACGCCTCCGACGGGCTGCCAGGCGTGGCCGGCATCGGCGAGAAGACCGCTGCTTCGCTCCTTGGCGAGTACGGCACACTGGAGAACCTGCTCGCTGCAGCCGCTGACGGTGGCGGACTATCCGCCTCGGTTCGGTCAAAGCTGGCCGCGGCCGCCGACTACCTCACGGTCGCGCCAACGGTTGTGAAAATCGTGCGCGACCTCCCGCTTCCCACCCTCGAGGAAGCCGGAGCACAGCTGCACCCCGTCGGCGGGGAATCGCGCGCCGAGCTGGAGCGTCTCGCCGTCGAATGGAACCTTGGAGGCTCGGTCAAACGGCTGCTCGACGCGCTTGACCGGCAGTAGCGGTGATTGCTGCAAGGCCCAGCTAGACCGTTTGCGGGATTCTCCACTCCGGCCATGGCTCGTCGAGCGGTGCCTGTTGCCAGCTCCACTCCGGCACGGGATCGACAGGGCGCAGATCTGAAGCAGGCGGTTCGGCGGGCAGGATGTCTTCGGGCACGTCAGGACCAAGTTCCTGATGTCCAAGTCTGCTCATGATGTGGGGTGGCCAGTAGGGTGGTTCCCAGTCCTGTTGTTCGCTGGCGTACTGACGGCCTGTCGGTGAGATCCAGCCGGGTGGCTTGCCGGCGCTCGCCCCGGTGGGTGTCCAGGCGGTTGTGTGTTTCAGACTGTGGTGTTTGTGGCATGGCTGGCCGAGGTTGCTGAGGCCGGTGGTGCCGCCGTCGGCCCAGGCGAGGAGGTGGTCGGCCTCATTGTCCAGAGACTGGTTGGTGCAGCCGGGGAACGGGCATTTGCCGTCCCGCAGGCGGAGCCATTGCCGCATGCTGACGGGGATGCGGTAGCTGGTACGCCCGATCTCCAGCGGTGCCCCGTCGCGGGGGTCTGTAAGGACCCGGTGGAACGATGTGGAACTTTCGGCCATGAGCCGGCTGGCCATCGACGTCGGGATGGGCCCATATCCGTCGAGCATGGCGGGCTCGTCGGTGAGGCCCATCAGGGCGAACACCGGCACAGTCACCAGAACCTGCGCCGACGGTGACGGCACGTGCTCCGCAGTGCCGCCAAGGAGCCACCCGGCGGCCACGTCGGCGCGGATTTGGCTCAGGTTCCGGTCCTCATGGGGTCCTTGGAGGGCGCGGGCCGCCGTGGTGGTGCGGTCCCAGATCCCGGCCGCCTGGTCCGCGGGGAGGTACGCGCTCAGCCAGGCCATGCCGTCCCGGTCCGGGGCGAACTCCAGCCAGCGATCCAGGGCGCTTTTGGTGTGGCGTTTTTCGATGCTGTCCGGATGGTGGCGTTCGCGCCAGGTCCGGGCTTTGTGCCGGAACCTGGACGGAACGAGTTCCCCCGCGGGACAGCATTGTGCCGGGTTGGGTGCGTCCGGGTCCAGGAAGTGGGCTTCCAGGGCGGCGGCGCCAGCCGGGTTCAGGCTGGCGGTTTCGTCGACCATGGCCCGGGCGTGCTGCCACGAAATGTTCCCGTCCTGCAGGGCGGCCAACGTCAGCGGGAGGGTGGTTGTCAGTTCGTGGGCCTCGGACAGAAGCGCACCGGCCGTCCGTTCGCTGACCGTCAGGACGCACGCCACCTCAGCGACTACTGCCATCTCCTGAGCGATGCGGCCCTGCGGCAGCGCGTTCGGGGAGGCCATCGCCCGTGTGGTGTCTGTGAATCCGGCGGCGGCGTGGACCACCAGGGCAGCCGTCGCAGCTTGCAGTCGTGCGGCCACCGCGAGCGTGTCCAGCCAGCCGTCAGACTGCTGCCGCAGCGGATCCGGATCCCCTGGACCGGTGAAGCCTGCGCCAGGGATCACCTCAGCAAGCGCAGCGACAGAAGCCTTGATGGCCTCCAAAGCCTCCACCGCTGTTGTCCTTTTCATACTCACATCATCTTGCGAGCCACTGACATTTAAGGTCCCCTCTAGCCAGTAACGAGAAATACTTTGGGAAAGTTTTTCGCGTGGGGCCTCAAGTGTCCGTTCGCGCAGGGGTGTGGGGGAGTGGCCGCAAGGGTCCGTTCGCGCAGCGTGCGGGCCTGGAACGGTGCCGCGCTCTGACGCGTTGGCAGCTCAGTCAGCCGCAGAGAGGAACCGGCCGTTCCTGATCCGCGACGGGCCAAAGACGACGGTCAGCGGGGCAATCGTCCGCGGCCGGTGATCCCGCGACAGGGGACGGCCGACGGCGACATGGGGCACCCAGTGCGGGTACCGGTAGCCCAGCGCCGGGGAGCTGAGGATGAAGTCGTCCATATTGTCCACGAGGAGCCGGTCCAGGAGATCATGCAGGCCCTGCACCAGAAACACCTGGTAGTCGTGCACGCGATCGGGCACATCCACTTCGAGCCCGGAAATGCCGCCGCCACCCAGCACGATCACTTGTTCCGAGGTGCCCGCAAACCCGTCCAGAACGGGCAGGCCCTGCAACCAGCCCGTCGTGCGCCGGGCGGCTTCACCGGCCGAGGTGATCCCCTTGGTCCAGTCCGCGACGTCCTGCGCAAAATCCGCCAGGATGCCGATATGCAGCAGCGTCAGGTGCAGCCCCTGCGGCCTGCGCAGGGCATTGACATAGCTGGCCAGCGCCTCGTAGTCGGACGGGCCCGCACCAACCGTGAGGACGGGAACCTCCACTGTGATGCGCGGAACCGGCTGCATGGGACCCCCTCACAGTGGCACGGACTCTTGGGCTCTGGCTGCCATTATCCTCCGCTGCGGCCACCCCGTCCCGGCGCGTGCTCTTGCCCTTGCGCCCGCCAGGGTGTCGAATCAGAGAAACATGATTCGGCCCGGTGCATGGCAAAGACGCCAGGAGGTTCCCATGTCAGTGAAAGCCGCAAAGGACGCAGCACGGACACCGGGGCGGGGAGGGCCGGAGGTGCGCCGGGCTGATGCTCCGCACGGCATCGCGGCAACAGATCCGGAACAGGTGCGCAACGTGGCGCTCGTGGGGCATTCGGGAGCCGGGAAGACCCTGCTGATCGAAGCAATGCTGGCCGTCCACGGCATGATTTCACGCAAAGGCTCCATCGCGGAGGGCACCACCGTCAGCGATTCTGACCCTTCGGCAGTGCGGCAGCAACGGTCGGTCACGCTGTCCCTGGTTCCGCTGCTCGTCGACGGGACCAAGGTGAACCTCCTGGATACTCCGGGATATCCGGACTTTATCGGCGAACTTCGGGCGGGGCTCCGGGCTGCGGACGCCGCCCTCTTTGTTGTCTCCGCCGTTGACGGCATCGACGCCACCACTACGGCGCTCTGGGGCGAATGCGAAAGCCTCGGGATGCCGCGGGCTGTGGTCATCACACGCCTGGACCACCCTCGGGCAGATTACGACGGCGTCCTGGCCGCCTGCCAGCAGGCGTTCGGCGACGCGGTGCTGCCGTTGTACGTCCCGGTCAGGTCCGGCGGCGAAACCAGCGGGCTGCTGGGACTGCTGACGGGCACAGTCTCTGACGACTCCGCCGGGGAGGCGGCGGCAGGTTCCCGGGACGTTGACGCCGGCGAGCGCGCGGCGTCGGAAGCCGCCCGGGGCCGGCTCATCGAAGGGATCATCGCCGAGAGCGAGGACGAGACCCTGATGGACCGCTATCTGGGTGGTGAGGACATCGATACCGATGTCCTCACCGCGGACCTGGAAACCGCCGTCGCCCGCGGTTCCTTTTTCCCGGTGGTGCCGGCCTCGGCTGTCACCGGACTCGGCACGGCGGAACTGCTGGAAGTCCTGACCCGGGGCTTCCCGTCGCCGGTGGAGGGCGGCCTCCCGGAGGTGACTGACCTGGCGGGGGCTCCAGCGGCGGCCTTGGCCTGTGACCCGGACGGGCCGCTGGCCGCTGAGGTGGTCCGCACCACCATTGATCCGTTCCTGGGGAGGGTCTGCCTGACGCGTGTATTTTCAGGTACTTTGCGTGCTGACACTCCAGTGCACGTCGGCGGGCACGGGCTCGCGGACCGCGGCCATCAGGACCATGACACCGACGAGCGCGTCACCCACCTGTATTCTCCGCTGGGCCCCAACCTGCGTCCGGTGGCGCACTGCGTGGCCGGTGACATCTGTGCGGTGGCGAAACTGGGAAGCGCCGAAACCGGGGACACCATTTCGGCGAAGGACCAGCCGCTCCTGCTGGCTACCTGGGAGATGCCGGAGCCGCTGATGCCGGTGGCCGTCGAGGCGGACTCGCGCAGTGACGAAGACGCGCTGGCGCGGAGCCTGGCGAAGGTGGCCGCCGGCGATCCCACGCTGCGTGTTGAGCGGAACTCGGAAACACACCAGCTGATCCTCTGGTGCATGGGGGAGGCCCATGCCGACGTGGTGCTGGACAGGCTGCGCGACCAGGGCGTGAAGCTGCACACCGTTGACGTAGTGACGCCACTGCGGGAAACGTTCGCCGCCCCGGCAACGGGCCACGGCCGGCACGTCAAACAGTCCGGCGGCCACGGGCAGTATGCCGTCTGCGACATCGACGTGGAGCCGCTGGACCGTGGCGGCGGGTTCGAATTCGTCGACAAAACGGTGGGCGGGGTGATCCCAGGAACGTTCATCTCCTCCGTGGAGAAAGGGGTGCGTGCGCAGATGCAGAAAGGGCTGGCTGCCGGGTTCCCCGTGGTGGACCTCCGCGTCACGCTGGTGGGCGGCAAGGCCCACAGCGTTGACTCTTCCGACGCCGCCTTCCAGGCGGCGGGGGCCCTGGCGCTCCGGGAGGCTGCCGCGGCCGGTCGCATCCAGCTGCTCGAGCCGGTTTCCGCGGTCAGCATCACCGTGTCCGAGGCGCACGTGGGGGCCGTGATGAGTGACCTCTCAGCACGCCGCGGACGGCTCACCGGCACGGCCACCTCCGGTAGTGAGCTGACCGAAATCAGCGCGGAAGTCCCGGACCAGGAACTGCTGAAGTACGCTGTGGAGCTGCGGGCGCTGACTGCCGGGACCGGCCGGTTCCGGCGCCGGTACCTCCGGCATGACCCGGTGCCCAGCGGCTCATCAACGCCACGATTATGAACGCCACGTCATGAACGCCACGTCATGAACGGATCGTCATGAACGCCGCCGCGCGGAAGATCCAGCGCATCTACCTCACCCTGACGCTGGGCAACACCCTTGCGGCCTCCTTCATCTGGGGCATCAATACGCTCTTTCTGTTGGATGCCGGGCTGAGCAACCTGGAAGCATTCGCGGCCAATGCCTTTTTCACGGCCGGCATGGTCCTGTTCGAAGTGCCTACCGGGGTCATCGCGGACGGTTGGGGACGCCGGGTCTCATTCCTTCTCGGAACTGTGACCCTGGCTGCCTCCACCTACCTGTACTACCTGCTCTGGCAGTTGTCCGCTCCCTTCTGGGCCTGGGCAGTGGTGTCGGTCCTGCTGGGCCTGGGCTTCACGTTCTTCTCCGGGGCCGTGGAGGCTTGGCTGGTGGATGCGTTGCGTTTCTCCGGCTACGACGGTGAGTTGGAGGCAGTGTTCGGGCGGGCATTGATGGTCTCCGGCATCGCGATGCTCGTCGGTTCGACGGCCGGCGGCGTGATTGCCCAGGCCACCGACCTCGGCGTGCCGTTCCTGTTGCGCGTTGGAGTGCTCCTGGCGATGTTCGGGGCGGCCTTTTGGCTGATGCGCGATGTGGGCTTCACTCCGGAACGTTCTCCCCATCCGCTCAAGGCGAGCCGGGACGTGCTGTCCGCCTCCATCGACAACGGCCTGAAAAACCCGCCCGTACGGTACATCATGCTCGCAGCGCCTTTCAGCGCCGGCGTCGGGATCTATGTTTTCTATGCTCTGCAGCCCTACCTGCTGGAGCTCTTCGGTGACCCGCGCGCCTACTCCGTCGCCGGCCTCGCGGCGGGCATTGTGGCCGGGGCCCAGGTGGTGGGCGGCTGGCTGGCGCCCATGGTCCGGCGCCTGGTCCGCAAACGCACCACGGTCCTGCTAGCGAGCAGCAGCATGGGCGCCTTGATCCTAGTGGCCCTCGGCATTACGCGTGTGTTTTGGGTGGCGTTGCTGCTGCTGGTGCTGTGGGCCCTGATCTCAGCGGCGGGCACTCCGGTGCGGCAGGCCTATTTGAACGACATGATTGCTTCAAAGCAGCGGGCAACGGTGCTCAGCTTCGATTCACTCATGGGATCCAGCGGTGGAATTGTTGTGCAGCCGCTGATGGGCCGGGCCGCGGACGTATACGGCTATCCGTTGTCGCTGGCCATCAGCGGTGTGATCGAGCTGTTCGCCGTGCCGTTCCTGCTGGCGAGCCGGCGGCGGCGCTCGCCGGCCGACACAGCAACCACCGAAGCCGGCACACCGGCCTGAAGCCATGGCCTCGGCACAAAAAAGTTGAGCCTTGAGAGTCCCAACAGGGCGGAGTATCGTGGCGCAAACCCACCCTGCGCAACACCCCGACTTGGGAGAGATCATGCCTAGTGTGCGACGTCAATTAGCTGCTGTAACGGCTGCTCTGGCCTTGAGCGTGACGGGTGGGGCGGTGACCAGTCCCGCGTTCGCAGACCCCCGGGAAATCAAGAAGGAGGCGATGGCGACCGGGTACGGCGGGGCGGTGAGCACCGTTGACCTGGAGGCGTCCGCTGCGGCTATCGAGGTCCTGCGCGACGGCGGCAATGCGGCGGATGCCGCCGTGGCCGCGGCCGCGACCCTGGGTGTGACCGAGCCGTACAGCGCCGGCGTCGGCGGAGGCGGATACTTCGTGTTCTACGACGCGAAGACAGGCAAAGTGGGAACCATCGATGGCCGGGAAACGGCTCCGGCAACGATGCCGACCACTGCGTTCGTGAATCCGGCCACCGGCGTCGTATACACGTTCGCAGAGCTCGTCTCGAGCGGCGTCTCCGTGGGCGTCCCCGGAACGCCGGCGACGTGGGAACGGGCGCTGGAGCGTTGGGGGACGCTGGACCTTGACGAGGCCCTCGAACCTGCCATCAAGGTGGCCAACCGCGGCTTCGTGGTGGACGAGACCTTCCGCCAGCAGACACTCGACAACAAAGTCCGGTTCTCGGCCTTCCCCGCCACGGCGAGTCTCTTCCTGCCCGGCGGTGACGCTCCCGCCGTCGGCAGTGTTTTCCACAGCAAGGACCTCGCCAACACGTACCGGCTCCTCGCGAAGGAAGGAACGGATGCCTTCTACGGCGGACAGCTCGCGCGGGAGATCGCGGCAACTGTCAAGGACCCGCCGAAAGACCCCGCCTGGGTGCCTCCTGTGACTGTCCCGCCCACCAGCATTCCAGCCCTTCCGGGCTACCTGACGACGGCGGATCTCGCCGCATACCGGACGCTGGACCAGGAACCCACACATGTGGAGTACCGCGGTTATGACGTGTACGGCATGGCACCCTCCAGCAGCGGCGGCACCACAGTGGGCGAAACGCTGAACATCCTGGAACCGTTCAACCTCGGTGAGATGCCCGCCGGCGGTGCACTGCATCACTACCTTGAGGCGACCGCGTTGGCCTTCGCGGACCGCGCCAAGTACCTGGGTGACCCGGCGTTCGTTGACGTCCCCACCGAAGCGCTGACCAACCCGCTGTTTGGCAAGGAACGGGCGTGCGCAATCGACCCGAAGCGTGCGGCGACACCGAAGCCCGTCGCCGCCGGTGATGCTTCCGGGTTCGACGGCGTGTGCCCGGTTACGCCTGCGGCAGCCGCGGACGAGAAGGACACCGAAAACATCTCCACGACCAACCTGACTGTGGCTGACAAGTGGGGGAACGTGGTGGAATACACTCTCACCATCGAGCAGACCGGCGGGTCCGGCATTGTGGTGCCCGGCCGTGGGTTCCTGCTCAACAACGAGCTCACCGACTTCTCCTATACGTCGACCAATCCGGAGGACCCGAACCGGATCGAGCCGGGCAAGCGCCCACGGTCCTCGATGTCGCCCACCATCATCCTTAAGGACGAGAAGCCGTTCCTGGCGCTCGGTTCGCCCGGCGGATCGACCATTATCACCACGGTGCTGCAGACCATCCTCAACAGGGTGGACTTGGGTATGAGCATTTTGGACTCGCTCGCGGCCCCGCGTGCGTCCCAGCGCAACACAGCCAATGTCACGGCCGAGCCGGAGTTCATCAAGCAGTACGGAGACGCCTTGGCACCATACAAACACAAACTGGTACCCGCAGGTGACGCCTTCACGTCGGCTGCAGAGATCGGCGCCGCGACAGCCATCGAGTTTGGGCCCGGCAAGAGCATGACCGCGGTTGCCGAGCCCCTGCGGCGCGGTGGCGGTTCCGCGATGGTTGTCAAACCGTCGCGGTGAGACGGGGTGCCGCGGTGAGCCGGATGGCCGGGGTGGGCCGGGTTACTGCCCCATCCCGGGCCGGACGGGGACAAACTCGATGCTGGTCTGCACCTTTTTCTGCGGGCCACGGGAAAAACCTTTGGCATCAAGGTGGTTCTGGGCGCGGTACACCGCCAAGGCGTCGTCGTAGATCTCGTTGAGCCGGCGGCCGGAGAATTCCTCTTGGGAGCCGTCGCTGAACGTGACTGTCACGGCGGCACTGGCTGGAAAGTGCCTCTTCATGCGGATGAAGCCTTCGGAGTCCTGCTGGAGGTTGATCAAGGGAAGTCCTGCTTTCGTGGTCGATGACCTCCAGTCTGACCTATCCCACCGCACGTGCGCTGACGGCGGTGGGGGATTGCGGCGACAATGGACGGGTGACATCGCCAACCGACTCCGCCGCCGTCCCTGCTGGCCCCTCTGGTGCCGGCACCTTTGATCTGGCGGTCATCGGCACCGGTCTTGCCTTCGCCGAATCGCTCGCCGAGTTGTCGTCTGTGCTGCGCGCCGGCGGTGCGGCGGGTACGGCAGTGGTGCAGGCGCCGCCCGGCACCGGCAAAACAACGCTTGTCCCGCCGCTGCTCGCCAACCTTGCCGCGCCTGCAGGAATGGCCAAGCGCGTGGTCGTCACCCAGCCGCGGCGGGTCGCTGCGCGTGCCGCCGCCCGGCGACTGGCCTCATTGGACGGCAGCCAGATCGGCGACCGCGTGGGGTACACCGTCCGCGGTGAACGCCAGGCCGGATCCGCCACCCTGGTGGAGTTTGTCACGCCGGGCATCCTGCTGCGGCGCCTGCTCGATGATCCCGGCCTGGAAAGCACGGGCGCGGTCATCCTGGACGAGGTCCATGAACGCGGCCTCGAAACCGACCTGCTGCTTGGGATGCTCGCCGAAGTTCGGCAGCTCCGCGGCGACCTCACGCTGGTGGCCATGTCCGCCACCCTGGACGCGCCCCGCTTCGCCGCCCTGATCGGGGGTGCAGCCGCGAATGCAGGGACAGGACAGGCAGGGACAGCGGACGACGACGGCGGGCCAGCTCCCGTCGTCGACTGCCCCTCAGCGCTGTACCCCCTGGCAGTGGAGTGGGTACCCGCCGCCGTGGCGCGGCTGGATGACCGTGGGGTCACACGCGCGTTCCTGGACCACGTGGCCGATACAGCCGCGCAGGCCCATACCGCGGCGGTGGGGCAGGACGCGGGCACCGATGCGCTGGTTTTTGTCCCGGGAGCCTGGGAGGTCTCCTATGTGGCGGCCCGCCTCCGCGGCCGGGCTGCCCCCGGAACCGACGTGCTGGAGCTCCACGGCCAGGTCAGCCCAGCCGAACAGGACCAGGCAGTTTCGGTGCGCCGGCCGGGCGGCCCGGCACGGATCATCGTGTCCACGGATCTGGCCGAGTCATCCCTGACCGTCCCTGGAGTGCGCCTTGTCATTGATTCCGGGCTGACCCGCGAGCCGCGCCGTGATGCCAGCCGCGGCATGTCCGGGCTGGTCACTGTTTCCTGCTCCCGGGCATCAGCCGAACAGCGGGCCGGCCGGGCCGCGCGGCAGGGTCCGGGCCGAGTGGTCCGGTGCTACGACCAGCGGACCTATGGCGCCGCGCCGGCGCACGTGACGCCGGAGATCGCGGTCGCGGACCTGACCGGTGCTGCGCTGGTCCTGGCCTGCTGGGGATCGCCGGGCGGCGCCGGGCTGGCGCTTCCGGATGCACCTCCGGCAGCTGCCATGGGCGAGGCTGTTGAAGTCCTCCGCGAACTCGGAGCCGTGGCGCGTGACGGACATGCCACCGCGGTGGGGCGGGCGCTGGCCAGGGTCCCGGCGGATCCGCGGCTGGCCCGCGCACTGCTCGACGGTGCCGCGGCCGTAGGTCACCGCGCCGCAGCGGAAGCGGTGGCGCTCGTAGCCGGGGACCAGCGGGCCCCGGGGGCCGACCTCACCCGGCTCCTGTCCGGCCTGCGCGCCGGAAAGGACCCCGCCGCCAGGCGCTGGGCGGAGGACGTCCGCCGGCTGGAGGGCATTGCGCGGACTGAAGGCGCCGCCATCGGCACGTCCGGCATCGCCTCCCTCGTCAGCACCGCGCCGGTGACCGCTGTGGAGGCGGTGGGCGTCGTCGTCGCGCTGGCGTTCCCGGACCGCGTGGCCCGGCGCGTCCCGGGCGATGGCCCGGCCCGGTACCTGCTGTCGTCCGGCACTCGTGCGGGATTGCCGGCGGGCAGTCCGCTCACCGGGCATGAGTGGCTGGCCGTGGCGGAAGTTTCACGCGCCGCCGGCCGGGACGCAGCCGGTACCGGCGCGGTGATCCGGTCCGCCGCGCCGCTGAGCGCCGACACCGCCGAGGCGGCCGCCGGGCACCTCTTGACCGACACGGTGGAAGCGCAGTTCAGCCAGGGCCGGGTGAAGGCCAGGCGGGAACGCCGGCTGGGTGCCATCAGCCTGTCCTCCACCCCCGTCCGCCCCTCCGCCGAGGAAGGCCGTGCCGCCGTGGCCCGTGCCCTCGCGAAGGAGGGGCTGGGAACCATCGGATGGTCGACGGCGGCCGATGTGTTGCGCCGCCGCCTCGCCTTGCTGCGCCGCGAACTTGGCGAGCCGTGGCCCGACGTTTCCGAACCGGCCCTGCTGGCCCGGCTGGACTCCTGGCTGGGACCCGAGCTCGAGGCACTGGCCGGCGGCGCCGCCACCAGCAGCATCGACCTCACCAACCCCCTGCGGAGGCTGCTGCCCTGGCCGGAGGCGGTCCGTCTGGCGGAGCTGGCACCGGAGACACTGAAAGTACCCAGCGGATCGATGGTGCGGATCGACTACCCCGAGGTGTCGGACAAAGCGGCGTCAGGCGGTGCCGGGTCAGGCTCGGCCGCGGCGGACAAGGCAGGACCCGGGCAGGAAGCGCCTCGGCAGCCACACGCGGACGACGGCGGCCGGCCGGTTGTCGCGGTCAAGCTGCAGGAGTGCTTTGGCTGGGCTAAGACCCCACGGCTGGTGGACGGCAGGGTTCCTGTCCTCTTCCACCTGCTGTCGCCCGCGCGGCGGCCGCTCGCCGTGACGGACGACCTGGCATCGTTCTGGTCCGGGCCGTACGCGCAGGTGCGGGCCGAGATGCGCGGCCGCTACCCCAGGCATCCCTGGCCGGAGGATCCCTGGACGGCACTGCCGACGGCCCGGACCAAAGCCCGCATGTAGCGCCGGACCGCCGGCGGCCCTTCTTTCGCTGGTTGCACCGGTGAGATGTCCGATACCTCGCCGAAACGTTACGTCGACCCGCTGAAACATGGCGCAGTTAGGCTCGTTCCTACTTGGACAACGTGGTCCAGACCACCACACGAAGGGACACACATAATGTTGCTTTTGAGTAGCCTGAACTTCCTCTTTAACGCCGGCCGCGGAGAGGGTAGCCGCCCGCACAATGGCGGGATCGGGAAGGCCGATTTCCCCACCGGCCGGCTGACCTCCACCGCCTGGGAAGGCTGGTGGCACGAGGACGCTGCGTAACCGGTCGGGACACGTGGCCGTTACGGCTGGCCGGATGGGTTAGCCGCGGCTCCGCATGAACCCGGCCACCTTGGGCGCCAGCGACGCTCCGATCTCTGCAGCGTCGCGTTTCTTTCCTGCGACGGCGAAGGAGTGGTCACCGCCGTCGATCCAGTCCAGGACAGCGGACGGACCGATCCGGGAGACCACACCCTCCAGCAGATCCGGCGTCGCAAAGGTGTCGCGCGTGCCCTGCAGGAACAACATGGGGAGCGTGAGCCCGAAGAGGTGCTCGTCGCGGAGCTTTTCGGGCTTGCCGGGCGGGTGGAGGGGATAGCCGAGGTAGACAAGGCCGGCAGTGTCCATTCCCTCGGCAACTGCCATGGACGCCATCCGGCCGCCAAACGATTTGCCGGCAGCCCACACCGGTCCCGTATCACCGTGCTCGGTTCCTCGCCGCATTGCTTCATGCATGGCGGCGCGCCAGGCGGCGATGGCTGCCGGCGGCCGGTCCGGGAATTTTCGGCCAGCCTCGCGGTAGGGGAAGTTGAAGCGCAAGGTGGCAACGCCGTCGTCGTTCAGTCCATGGGTGAAACCGCTCATGAACGGGTGCTCCATACCGGCGCCTGCCCCGTGCGCCAGCACGAGAGTGGCGAAGGGGCTGTCCGGTCGGGCGTAAACGCCGGAGACCTCAACGTCGCCGACGGGAAAGGTGACAGGGGATTCAGCTACGGCCATAGGTCCATGATGCCGGATCACCGGCAGCCCTGGGTGCCGGGGTGCTGACGCCACGCGTGGCGCAGGGTAGGTTGTCCCCATGGCGAGCGAACAGACCACCCTCACTGTCCCGGGACCGCACGGCGAGCGCGAGATGCGCGTTTCCAGCCCCAGCAGAGTGCTCTGGCCGGATCTCGGTCTGACCAAGCTGGACCTCGCACGCTACATGGTGGATGTGGGGGAGGCGTTCATGGCCGCGAACGGTGACCGGCCGGTGGCGCTGCAGAGGTACTCGGACAATGTCGAGGGGGACCAGTTCTTTTCGAAGAACCCGCCCAAGGGAGCACCTGACTTCATCCGCTCAGTGAATGTGACGTTTCCGAGCGCACGCTCGCACCCCATGCTGGTCCTGGACGAACCCGCCGCGGCCGTATGGGCCGTGCAGATGAATACGGTGGTGTTCCATCCGTGGCCGTCACATGCGGAAAACACCGATAACCCGGACCAGCTGCGCATCGACCTTGACCCGCAGCCGGGCACAGACTTCGACGACGCCGTCCCGGCTGCACTGGCGCTGAAGGACGTGTTGGCGGAGGCCGGGTTGGACACGTTCATCAAGACATCGGGGAACCGCGGCCTGCACGTCTACGCGCCCATCGAGCCCACCCACGAATTCCTGGACGTCCGCCACGCAGTGATCGCTGCGGCCCGCGAGCTGGAGCGGCGGATGCCGGACAAGGTCACCACGGCCTGGTGGAAAGAGGAACGCGGGGTGAAGGTGTTCCTGGACTTCAACCAGGCGAACCGGGACCGGACCATCGCCGGCGCGTACAGCCCCCGCGCGCTGGCCCATGCGCCGGTCTCGTGCCCCATCAGCTGGGACGAACTGGGCAGCGCGGATCCCAAGGACTTCACCATCCTGACGGTCCCCGAGCGGCTCAGGACCGTGGGTGATCCCTGGGCAGACATGAAGTCGCATCCGGGCACCATTGACGTGCTGTTGGAGTGGTGGGAGCGGGACCTCAAGACCGGGCTCGGCGAACTGCCGTTCCCGCCGGACTACCCGAAGATGCCCGGTGAGCCCCCGCGGGTGCAGCCGAGCCGGGCCCGCAAACAGGACTGAGTCCGTTCGAGCCGGCTACTTGAACCGGGACGGGTCGCCGGTGCCGCGACGCACCACCTCGGCCACTCCGCTGGAATAGTCGATCACCGTGGTGGGCTCTGCCCCGCAGTCGCCGGAATCGATGACCGCGTCCACCTCGTGCTCAAGCCGTTCCTTGATTTCCCAGCCCTGGGTCAGCGGGTCTTCCTCGTCCGGGAGCAGCAGGGTGCTGGAGAGGAGGGGCTCGCCGAGTTCGGCCAGCAGCGCCTGGACCACCCGGTTGTCCGGGATGCGCACGCCCACGGTCTTTTTCTTCGGGTGCAGCAGCCGGCGCGGCACTTCCTTGGTGGCCGGCAGGATAAACGTGTAGCTGCCGGGCGTGACGGCCTTAATGGCGCGGAAGACGTCGTTGCCGATGTTCACGAACTGTCCCAGCTGGGCGAAATCCTTGCACACCAGCGTGAAGTGGTGCTTGTCGTCGAGCTTGCGGATATTCCGGATCCGGTCCAGGGCATCCTTGTTGCCCAGCTGGGCCCCGAGGGCGTAGCAGGAGTCCGTGGGGTAGGCGATCAGCCCGCCGTCGAGCACGATCTTCACGGCCTGCGTGATCGCGCGGGGCTGGGGATCCTGGGGATGAACATCAAAGTATCTGGCCATGCTCCTGAGCCTACGACAATTGGCGCCCGGCCCAGTAGATAGGCACGGCGCCGTGCGTGCAACGCCGAGGGAGGATAGGTTCAGGGCCTATGGGTTCAGTCAGCAGGGTGAGTCCTGTGCCGGGCGAACGAAAGGTGGCAGCATGCCGGTGTGGCTTCAGGCGTTGATGTGGGGAACCGTGGCCGGTGCCGCCCTGGTGCTGGGGGCCGCGGCGTCGTGGAAATGGGCCATTCCGTCCAAACTAGTCTCCTCGATCATGTCCTTTGGGGCGGGCGTGCTGATTTCGGCACTGGCGTTCGAGCTCGTCGCTGAGGCGGTTGATGGCGGGGGCCTGTGGCCCACCGTGACCGGATTCCTGGCCGGCTCCGTGGTCTACGTAGGAGCGAACATGCTCCTCACCCGGGCCGGCGCAAAACACCGCAAACGCTCAGGCAGCCAGCAACCGTCGGAGCAGGACAGCCCGGGCAGCGGCACGGCCATCGCCTTCGGCGCCCTCCTGGACGGGATCCCGGAGTCGATAGTGCTCGGCGTCGGACTCGTCACCGCGGGATCGGTCAGTCCGGCCATGCTTGCGGCTGTCTTCATTTCCAACGTTCCCGAGGGTCTTTCCGGAACTGCCGGGATGAAAAAGGCAGGACGCAGTACCGGCTACATTTTTGGGGTGTGGGGAGGCATAGCCGTCATGTGCGGGTTCGCCTCCCTGCTCGGGTATGTGGCGCTGGAGAACGCTCCGGACGCCGTCATCGCCTTCATTACCGCGATCGCGGCGGGCGGGATCCTGGCGATGCTCGCCGACACCATGATCCCCGAGGCGTTCGAAGAGCACCACAACCTCACCGGACTGACCGCCTCCGTCGGGTTCCTGACGGCCTTCACAGTCCACCAGCTCGGGGGGTGAAGTCCCGCCGCCGTCAACGGTCAGCCCACGTGCACCCACGGCCGCTTGGTGACATCCGGTTCGGCCTCGCGGAGGATCTCGCGTGTCACGGGGGCGATCTCGCCTTCGCCCAGCACCAGGAATTTCAGGAGGTTCACGGCAGGATTTCCTTCGGTCCAGCGGAAGTAGACGTGCGGCATCAGCCCGGTCACATCGCGGATGTGCAGGAGCGCCGAGGCGATGGTGTTGGGCACCACCGGTCCATGGACTTCCAGGACGGCGAACCCGTGCCGCACCACGCCGCGGACTTCCAAGGCCGTCTCGAAGTCGGAGGAGTCGTCCACTGTCACTTCCAGGAACAGGGGCCGGTAATCAGAGGGGAAATGGCTTGCTTCGGTGGCGGACGCCAGTTTCTGCCGGTATGCGTCCGCCGACTGGCGAAGCGGTTCGTGGGCGATGATCCCGATGGGCCCGCTCAGATTCTCCGCCATGAACTCCAGGGCCTGGGTGTCCAGCCGGACGTGCGTGGCGTGCAGTTCGAAGGACCGCAGCACCCTCGAGAGCAGCGAGATGCTGATGATCCCCAGGATGAAGAAGCAGGCAATCCGGATGCCTTCGGGACGTTCAAAGATATTGGTGACCGTTGTGTAGACAAACAGCACCGTGATGATGCCGAAGCCGATGGTCCGCTTACGCTGCTGAAGCCGGCGGGCCGAGAGTGTCACAGCCACTGCAGCCGAGGTCATCAGCACCAGGACGCCGGTGGCGTACGCCCCGCCCTGGGCATCGACGTCGGCCTCAAACAGCCAGGTGATCAGGAACCCGATCAGCGTGAAGACAAGCACGAGCGGCCGGACTGCCTTCGCCCACGCAGGGGCCATGCCGTACCGCGGCAGGTACCGGGGGACAAGGTTCAGCAAGCCGGCCATCGCGGACGCACCGGCGAACCACAGGATGGCGATGGTGCTCACGTCATACACCGTGCCGAAGCCCGGCCCGAGGTATTCGTGGGCCAGGAACGCCAGCGCCCTGCCGTTGGCTTCGCCGCCCGGCAGGAACTCAGCCTCGGGGATCAGGACAACCGTGGTGAAGCTGCTGGTCACTAGGAAGGAACTCATGACCAGGGCGGCGGTGGTCAGCATCCGCCGGGTCCCCTGGATCCGTCCGGCCGGGTTCTGCTGGGTATCGGCCGCGCCGCCGCGGACCTGCGGCATCACCGCCACACCGGTTTCAAAGCCGGACAGCCCCAGCGCCAGCTTGGGGAAGACGAGCAACGCGATGGCCACCGCCATCAGCGGATTCCCGTGGGAGGCATTAAGAGTCTGCCACCAGTCACCGACGGCCACCGGATGGGCGGCTGCCTCCGCGAGCGACCTCGCGATGACCACCACGTTGAGCCCCAGGTACAGGACCACCAGCACAACGGCGACGCCGATGGCCTCCTTGAACCCGCGCAGGAAAACGGCAGCGAGCAGGGCAAGCAGGACCAGCGTTACGGCCACCTCCTGGCCGTGCAGGGCGTCCGGTGCAAACGGATTCTCGATCAGGTGTGCCGTGGCATCGGCGGCGGACAGCGTCATGGTGATCATGAAGTCGGTGGCCGCGAAACCCAGCAGCACCAGCACCAGGAGCTTGCCCCGCCACTTGGGGAGCAGCCGCTCCAGCATGGCAATGGACCCTTCGCCGCGGTGGCTCTCGCCGGCAACCCGGCGGTAGACGGGGAGGGCGCCGAACAGCGTCACGGCCACCAGGACAAGCGTTGCCAAGGGGGAGATGGCACCGGCCGCGAGCGCCGCGATGGCCGGCTGGTAGCCCAGCGTGGAGAAGTAGTCCACGCCGGTCAGGCACATCACCTGCCACCAGTGGTGCTTCTTTTGTTCGTCCGCGAGCCCGCCCGGCCCCTGATGGGTGCCCTTGGCATCCTCCAATCCATGCATCAGCCAACTGCCAAGGGCCTCCTTCCGCGTCGCACGGAGTGCCGAGGGATCGGCAGGGGGTCTGCTCATGGTGGTCATGGAAGCCTTTCAGCCTGCGGCACAGCACCGCGGGCACAGCCGAATCTAGTACTGCCCACTCGCCTTGGAGCCGGATTCGGGCGGATCTTGACGCATCCTTAACGTCCGTATGACCAAAGCCCTAACCCCGGGAAAGGCCCGCACGGGACGTCGGGATCCGGGTGGGAGAATGGCGGCATGGCACGGGAACGGATAGTCATTGGCCTCAACGGCAGCGATGACGCAGAACTGCTCATCCGGCGCGCCGCCAGGATTCTCGAAAGGACCGACGGCGGCGAGCTGGTGGCTGTCCACGTCCGCACCACAGGGGGTGCGGCGGGCGAGTCTCCCCAGGTTTTGGAGGCACAGCGGCGGCTGGTCAATGACCTGGGCGGGACCTACCACACCGTCTCCGCGACGGATCCGGCCCGGGCCCTGCTCGATTACGCCCGCAAGTCCAGTGCCACCCACATTGTTGTGGGGCAGTCCCGCCGCGGACCGCTTGCCGGTGTGCTGGCAGGGTTGTTCGCCGGCGGCACCGTGGAAGCCCGGGTGGTCCGCGGTGCGGGCGACGTTGATGTCCAGGTAGTTCCCCGCGTCCCGCCCCAGCGGAACGCACCACGCCGGCGGCCTGACCTGGGCCGCACCAGGGTTGCTATTGGCTTTGCGCTCGCAGCAGCCCTGCCCGCCCTGCTGCAGCTGCTGCTCGCAGCCTTCGACCACAGCGTTGCCACCGCCGTCCTAATCCAGCTTGCCGGCGCCGTTGCGGTGGCGCTGGTGGGCGGGTTGTGGCCTGCCGTGGTCGGCGCGCTGTGGAGCAGCGTGCTGGTGAACTACTTTTCCACGCCGCCCCTGGGGGACCTGGCGATCAGTGATCCCCAGGACCTCCTGTCCCTGGCCGTTTTTGTGGGGGTGTCAGTGGCAGTCGCCGGGGTGGTGGACGGGTCTGCCCGCCGGTCCAAGGAGGCTGCCCGCGCACAGGCGGAGGCGGCGACGCTGGGCGACCTCGCCCTGGGCGCCTCCCGTTCGGAGGACACCCTGGACGGGATCCTGGCGGAGGCCCTGGACGTTTTTGGTGCCACCGGTGCCGGTGTGTACAGCAGCCGGGAGGGCACAGCGCAAGGTTCCGTTCCGACGTCGGGACCCTCCGGAGTCCGCGGCGCGGACGGCAGGATCTGGTCGCTCGTGGCCGCTGCGGGGGATACCGCCGGGTGGGAGCATGGCGTCACCGGACTGCCGGGCAGCACCGGGCTGCCGGGCAGCACCGCAGAACCGGTCGACGCCAACACCCGGCTGGTGCTGTTCGGCCGGGAGGTGCCGGCAGTGGAAAGCCGGTTGCTGGGTGCGTTTGCGGTCCACGTGAAAGCCCAGCTGGAACGCCGCCAGCTGGCCGTCAGCCGCCGCGAGGTGCTGCGGCTGGCCGAAGGGAACTCCATGCGCACGGCGATCCTGCGGGCGGTGTCCCACGACCTGCGGACGCCCCTGGCGGGGATCAAGCTCGCCGCCGGTGGCTTGCTGCAGCGGACCGTCACCTATACGCCCGCGGAAGAACGGGAGCTGCTGGAAACCATTGACGAATGCACGGACCGGCTGGACCAGCTGGTGGGAAACCTCTTGGACATGTCAAGGATCACCGCCGATTCCGTCCGGCCGCTGCTGGGACCCGTGCGGTGGAGCGAGGTTGTTGCCCCGGCCCTGCGCGGGCTCCCGGACGGCACAGTCCGGGTGGAGCTGCCCGCCAACATGCCCACTGTGGAAGCCGATCCGGTGCTGCTGGACCGCGTGATTGCGAACATTGTGGAAAACGCCGTCAAATACGCGCCGGGTTCGGGGATCACCATCACAGGGGCTTCCGACGGCATGGGTGCAGCCACGCTGGATGGCTATCCGTCCGGCGAACTGCGGATCATCGATCACGGCGCCGGGGTGCCCGCCGGGAAGGTGCTTGAGATGTTCCAGCCGTTCCAGCGGCTCCACGACCGGCCCCAGGCCACCGGAGTGGGACTGGGCCTGGCCGTCGCCGACGGGTTCGTCAGGGCCATGGGCGGCACGCTGACTGCACAGGAAACTCCCGGCGGCGGCCTGACCATGGTGATCAGGCTGGCCCTTTCCACCGGCTCGCCGGGCGCGCGCCACGCGGCCGGCCAGCCTCGGCAGGAGGCCATATGAACACGGACCAGGCTGATTCTTCCAGCATGCAGGGCGGCCGCCGGACCAGTGTGCTGGTTGTCGACGACGATCCCCACCTGCTGAAGGCACTCCGGATCACGCTCCAGGCCCACGGCTACGCCGTGGAGTCAGCGGCCGACGGCGGCACAGCCTTGCGTGCCGCTTCCCACCGTCCGCCGGACGTGATGATCCTGGACCTCGGACTGCCGGACCTGGATGGAGCGGAAGTCCTGCGGGAACTCCGTCGATGGAGCAACCTGCCCGTACTGGTGCTGTCTGCACGCCACGGCTCATCGGACAAAGTCGACGCCCTGGATGCAGGTGCGGACGACTACATCACCAAGCCGTTCGGACTCGACGAGCTGTTGGCCCGCCTGCGTGCGCTCCTGCGCCGCGTTCCGGATCCGGCGTCGGCACCCACGGTGGCCGCTTCCTCGTTCACTGTGGACTTGGCCCAACGGCAGGTCACGAGGGACGGGGACGTTGTCCGGCTGACGCCGACCGAATGGAACATCTTGGAACTGCTGGTCCGGAACCCTGCCCGGCTGGTGACCCAGCAGCAGTTGCTGCTGGACGTCTGGGGACCGGCCTACCAGACGGAAGCCAACTACCTGCGTGTGTACATGGCCCAGTTGCGGCGGAAGCTGGAGGCCGATCCCGGGAAACCCCGCCACCTCCTCACGGAACCTGGTGTGGGATACCGCTTTATGCCCTGAAAACTGCGGGGCAATCAGGTTCCGTGAACCCTATGAACGCGGCGGGAAGTGCGGCAGGATGTTGACTGTTTCGAATCCGAATCAGTTCTGTACTTCAAGGAGACCCGGCCATGCCAACGACGCTCAACCCCTACCTTGGCTTCCGCGAGAACGCCCGCGAGGCGATGACCTTCTACCAGTCTGTCTTCGGCGGCGACCTGGCCCTCAGCACGTTCGGGGAGTTCCACGCCAGCGAAGATCCGGCTGAAGCCGACAAAATCATGCACGGCATGCTGACGGCCAGCAACGGCCTGGTCCTGATGGGGGCGGACACGCCGAACGGCATGGACCTCGCGACCGGCAGCTCCATTTCGGTTTCGCTCAGCGGCGACGACGAAGCCGAACTGCGCGGCTATTGGGAGAAGCTGTCCGCCGACGGCGGCACGGTCACCGTTCCCTTGGAACCGGCGCCCTGGGGCGACATCTTCGGCATGTGCACGGACCGGTTCGGGACTGCCTGGCTCGTCAACGTCAACAACCCCCAGGCCGCTCCCGCCTCATAGGCTCCACTCATTAGAACGGGACATAGAACGACGGAACAGCGGCGGGTTATCCCGCCGCTGTTCCGTTATCCTGACTATTTGCAGTGCTTTTCGGCTGCCCGAAGGTCACAGGCTCAGATCCATTTGGGGGCTGCGGGCGTTTCGTCCAGGGGTGTTCCGTTGTGTGTTGCGGTGACGCCGCGGGTGCCGCGTCCGGTGGCCCATTGGGTGATGCCGGGCAGGGTTCCGGTGATGAGCGTCGGGTTCTGGGCGGTGGTGTCGCCGAATGTCAGGTCCGGTCCGGTGACGTTGATGAGCAGGCCGGTGTCGGTGCCGCGGGTGTGCCACGCGGTGGTGATGTCTGTTAGGAGCCGTTCGAGCACGGGCGCGGGGATGTCGGAGAACGCCGCTCCGTTGTCCAGGTCGATGGCGTGGGTCCAGACTTCGCGGGTGCGCATCCACACGGTTTCCGTGGCGGGCACAACGCGGCCCTGAGCGGTTTTGACCTGGTGGTGCCAGGCCTGTGCCGGGAGGTCGCGCCATTCGACGTTCAGGTGCACCGCGGAGTGGTCGAACAGGTACCGCAGCGCGATCGGCGGCAGGGTCGCCCCGAAGCTGATTTCGTGGTCCCGGGCTTCGGGCGACGCGTACATGGGTGTTTCGGTCCCTGTTGCGGCCCATTCGATGAGGCGGGCGATGGCGCGGGCGTTGTAGCCGATGTGCGCGGTGACGTGCCGGCGGTTCCACCCCGGCAGCAGCGAGGGGCCGTCGAGGTCCTCGTCGGAGAGCTCGTTGAGTTTCCGGGCGAAGAACGCGGTCCCCCGTCGGGCCTGGAGCAGCGCCTCGAGCAGCTCCGGGTCCGTCGTCTGGTCCTGGCGGGCGGTCATCAGGCTTCCTTGACCACTCGGTTGGTCAGCTGGCCCAGGCCCTCGATGGTGGTGACCAGGAGTTGGCCTTCCTGCAGGTAGCGCTTGGGGTCCTGGGCGTGGCCCACCCCGCCCGGGGTGCCGGTCGCGATCACATCTCCCGGGTTCAGGGTGATGATCGTGGAGATGTAGGAGACCAGGAATTCGGGCGTGAAGACCAGGTCGGAGGTGGGGGTCTGCTGCTGGATTTCCCCGTCCACGGCGCTGGTCATCAGCGGGCCTGCGCTGAATTCGTCCTGCGTGACCAGGGCGGGTCCGAACGGGGTGGACTTCTCCCACGTCTTGCCCTGGAGCCACTGGACGGTCCGGAACTGGTAGTCCCGCATGGACACGTCGTTGAGCACGGCGTAGCCGGCGATGTGATCCTTGGCGTCGGCCTCGGCGATGCGTCGGCCTGTCTTGCCGATCACGACCGCAAGCTCGGCTTCCCAGTCCACCGCGTCGGACTCCTGCGGCAGGGCCAGGTCGTCATTTGGCCCGATCAGGGACTCGGCGTACTTGGCGAACAGGGTGGGGTACTCGGGGACTTCCCGGCCCATTTCCTTGATGTGGTTGCGGTAGTTGTGGCCCACGCAGATGATCTTGCCCGGGGCGGGGATGACGGCGGCGAGGTCGGCGCCCTCAGACGGGTGGGTGGCGCCGTTGGCGGCTTTGGCGATGGCCTCCCAGGCGGGGTCCTTCAGGAGGGCCCCGACGTCGGTGAATCCGTCGATCTCGGTGAGGGTGGTCCCGTCCTGGCGGACCGCGACGGTGTTGGTGCTGATGCCGTTGCTGGTCTGGGTGCGGAGGGTGAGGAGTCTCATGCGTTCTTGCGTCCTTCGGTGTAGGTGCGGCTGAAGTTCAGGCGTTCAAAGATGGGGGCGTCGCTGAATCGGAACAGATCAAACTCTGCAGCCTCGTCGGCGGTCAGGGACCATTCGGTCCAGGACGGGACGACGAACAGGTCGCCCTTGGCCAGAGACTTGGCCTCGCCGTTCAGGACCGCGGTGCCGGTGCCTTCGAAGACCTGCCAGACGCTGGAGCCGACTTCGCGCAAGGGCTCGGTGGTGGCGCCGGGCCGGAGGCGGTGGAATTCGGCCCGGATGGTGGGCATGACGTCCCCGCCGGTGGTCGGGTTCGAGTACCGGACCGCGGCGTGGCCCTGGGACACGGTGGCCGGATGGCCCTCGTCCTCGAGGAGTAGCTGTTCTGCCAGGGCGGCGTCGGTGTGTTCCCACCGGTACGCCGCGATGGGGGAGTTGGCCGTGTCCTGGAGACCCGAGAGCGGGCGGAGGCCGGGGTGGGCCCAGAGCCGCTCGGACCGGGAAATCTCCGGGGTCGCTTCGTCGGTGACGCGTTCGGTGCCGAACTCGAAGAACCCGGCGTCCGCGTAATGCACAAACGGGATATCCAGCCCATCGATCCAGGCCATCGGGGAGTCGGTGTCGTTGTGGTGGCCGTGGAAATTCCAGCCCGGCGTGAGGAGGAAATCACCGCGGCGCATCGCCACCGGATCCCCGTTCACCACCGTCCACACGCCTTCGCCCTCGACCACGAACCGGAACGCGTTCTGGGAATGGCGGTGCTCCGGGGCGGTCTCGCGGGCCCCTAGGTACTGGATCGCAGCCCACAACGTCGGGGTCGCGTACGGGGTCCCGGCAAGGCCAGGGTTCGCCAACGCAATCGCCCGGCGTTCCCCGCCACGCCCAACAGGGACCAGATCCCCCGCCCGCGCAGCCAACGGATACAGATCATCCCACCGCCACACATGCGGCACAGCCTTCGGCGACGGGACCATCGGCATCAGATCCCCGATCTCCGTCCATAACGGGACCAGGTTCTCACTCTCAAAACCCTGATAAAGCTTCACCAGCTGCGCAGCCTCCTCCGGCGTCGGCTCCGGAACAATCTGGCCGGCGGCAACAGAAGCATGCGTAAGATTCTCGGCGCTGACGGACATGGGGGCCTCCTTGATGGTGCGATGAGCGTTTGGGCGTACGAACGACTCTAGGGAGCGGAGTATGTGACCTCCAACATATTCTGCCTAGCAGAATCACCGGGCAAGGGCCCGGTCTGTTGGATCAGTCCCTGTTGAAAGGGTTGGCGGCAATGTCGATTTCGAGCTGGCGCCGGGTCTCCATCATGACGCCAACCAATCCTGCGTCAAAGAGTCGCCGGAACCTTGCAACCGGGGTGGCTACGCTCAATGCCCCGACGACGTCGCCGGCGCGGTTGTGCAGGGCCATCCCCAGGGCGCTGATGCCTTCCTCGGTACCTTCGAAGTTGGCGGCGAATCCGTTGCCGCGGATGGTTTGAAGTTCCCGCAAGAAGGCCGGGTACTCGGCGTCGGGGATGTTGTCGCCGCCGATCTCCGCGTTGCTGCTGCGAAACAGTTGGTCGACCATGGCGGGTTCAAGTTCCGCCAGCATCGCCTTGCCGCCCGAGGCCTTGTGGGCCGGCAGGACTGTTCCTTGGCGGTCGCCAACGCGCAGGGCGCTGGTGCTCTCGACGGTGTCCAGGAACCTGACCTTCGTGCCCACGCGGATCATCAGGTTGACCGTTTCGTTGACCCGCGAACACAACATCTCCATATGCGGCCTGGCCACTTCCCGCAGCAGGCGTGACCAACTCACGCGGGCGGGGCCTGCACCCATGGCCGGCCCGGGAACATAACGCCGGGACTCGTCCTGGACCGCGAAGCCCCGGTATACCAGCATGGCCAGGAGCCGATGGGCGGTGGAAGGAGCCACGCCCAGTTCGTTGGCGGCATCCTTGAGCCTCAGGCTGCCCCCGTCACGCAGGAGTTGAAGTAACAGCAGGGCGTTGTCCACCGTCTCGATGGGGTAGGTAGGTTTTCGTTGGACCGGTAAGTTCTGCATGGCAGAATTATATAGCGAGGCCGTATGAGGTGGCCGACAGTGGTGGGATGAATCACACACCTACCGCCGCGGCGCCGGGAATCACAGGCGGCGCCGGCCTTTTCTCCTCTGGCGCATCGCGGTTCTCGAAGCAGTCCGCCATGGCTGTGCTGGTCTGCTGGCTCCTGGTGGTCTTTGACGGCTACGACCTCATTGTTTACGGCACGGTGCAGTCGTCCCTTATCAATGACACCGGCTGGGGGCTGACGAAGGCCACAGCTGGGACCGTCGGCTCGATGGCGTTCGTTGGCATGATGATAGGCGCCATCTTCGCGGGTCGGATGTCGGACACGTGGGGACGCCGCCGGACCATCATCGGCTGCGCCATTCTTTTCTCCGTCTTCACCATCCTGTGCGCGTTTTCCCCCAACGCCGTCGTCTTCGGTGCCCTCCGACTGTTGGCGGGCATCGGCCTGGGTGGCCTCGTCCCCTCAGCCAACGCGCTCGTGGCAGAACTGGTCCCCACAAAGTGGCGTTCAACGGTGGCCACGCTCATGATGTCTGGCGTACCGATCGGCGGCTCCATCGCCGCGCTGGTAGGGATCCCGCTGATTCCCGCCTTCGGCTGGCCGGCGATGTTCCTGGTCGCCGTGTTGGCCTTGATAGTGGTCATTCCGCTGGGACTCCGCTACCTCCCTGAAACCCTGGCACCGTCCGCGTCCTCCGACGCTGCAGTAGCCCGGGAACCCGCCGGTTTCGGGTCACTGCTCCGGGCGCCGTTCCTCGGCATGAGCCTGCTCTACGCATTCGCCACCTTGGTGACCCTGTTCGCCTGGTACGGCCTCGGCACGTGGCTGCCCAACCTGATGCAGCTGGCCGGTTACAACCTCGGCTCAGCATTGACTTTCGCCCTCGCCCTGAACGTGGGTGCCGTAGCGGGATCCGTCATCACCGCCTGGGCCGGGACCCGGTTCGGCCCGATCCCGACGGCGATCGCCGCCGCCGGCGTCGCTGCCGCCGCGCTGTTCGTGCTGGTCACCGGCCCGCCCGTCGCCGTCGTCTACCTCATGCTGGTCCTGGCCGGCGTGGGAACCCACGGCACGCAGTGCCTCGTCATTGCTGCAGTGGCCAGCCACTACCCTGCGCACCTGCGCGGAACGGCCCTTGGCTGGGCCCTCGGCGTCGGCCGCATAGGCGCCGTCGCGGCACCGCAGGTGGGCGGGCTGCTGCTGGCTGCCGGGCTGGGCGTCAACTCCAACTTCCTGGCTTTCGCCGGTGCGGCAGCCGTGGCAGCCGTCCTGCTGGCAGCCATTTCCGCCAAGATCAATTCCACTACCAAAATCTCTGAAGGAGACAGCAATGTCTGACCTGAAATCGTCCACCGAAGTCCTCGTTATCGGCGGCGGAATGGCCGGCCTGGCCGGGGCCCTCGCGCTGCGGGAGAACGGCGCCGAAGTGACTCTCGTGGAGCGTGCTCCTGAGTTCGGCGAAGTGGGCGCGGGCCTGCAGATGGCCCCCAACGCCTCACGCGTACTGAAGCGTTGGGGCCTGCTGGAGAAGGCCCTCGAAATCGGCGTCCGCCCCAAGCACCTCGTGTTTCGCGACGCAGTGACCGGCGAGGAGCTCACCAGGCAGACGCTCGGCGGCGAATTCGAGGAACGCTATGGCGCTCCCTACGTCGTGATCCACCGCAGCGACCTGCACCGGGTCCTGCTCGACGGCTGTGAGGCGGCGGGCGTCAAACTCGTCAACGACGTCATGGTGGAGAGTGTGGAAACCGTGAACGGCCGCGGCATTGCGCACACCGCCGCCGGCGTTGACTATGAGGCGGACGCCATCATCGGCGCCGATGGACTTAAGTCCACCCTGCGCCCCCTCGTTGCCAACGACGAGCCGGTTTCCTCGGCCTACGTGGCGTACCGCGGTACCGTGCCGATCACCGAAAACACGCCCAAAGCCGACCTTGAAGACGTCATCGTCTACCTTGGACCGGACTGCCACCTGGTGCAGTACCCGCTGCGCAAGGGTGAGCTGCTGAACACCGTCGCGGTGTTCAAGTCCCCCTCCTTCGAACGCGGCGAAGAGCAGTATGGCGGTGTGGATGAACTCGAAGCGGCTTACAAGGACTGCATTCCGGCAGTGCAGGAGGCACTGAAGAATCTTGGCACCGCCATGCGCTGGCCCATGTACGACCGTGACCCGATCGAAAACTGGGTGGCCGGCCGAATGGTCCTGGTGGGTGACGCCGCGCACCCCATGCTCCAGTACCTGGCCCAGGGCGCCTGCCAGGCCCTCGAAGACGCGGCCGTGCTGCAGGACGTCACCAACGGCACCGTCTTCACCGCGGACGGCGTCAACCCCGCAGCCTGGGATGGTGCCATCAAGGAATTCAACACCATCCGTGCCGGCCGCACGGCCCGGGTCCAGCGGAATGCCCGTGTATGGGGCGAGTCGTGGCACGTCTCCGGCCTGGCCCGCACGCTCCGGAATCTGCTGTTCAAGAGCCGGACGGACAACAACTTCCAGTACAACGACTGGCTCTACGGCCATGACCAGCACGGAAGCCCCGCCCGCCCTGAAGCCGCCCCGGCCAAGGCGTTCTCTGCCTAGGACACACTCCTTATCCGCGAGTCCTTGAGGAGGGGCTGGGCGCAGTGCAACCATTGATGCGTGCAGCCCCTCAATCGCTTAAGGGCCGTTCCGGGCCTGCCGGCCTGACCGGGAGCGGCAGTGCGGAACGTCACCCTGTACCTGGACGTCGACGGCGTCGTTTGCCCGTTCGGAGCGACGGGCACGACGCCATGGGGTTCCGGCTGGATACTTGCGAACGCCGGCGTGCTTGAGGTGGCATATGCGGGCCAGCTGGTTGACGGGCTGAACCGGCTTTCCCGGTTGCCTGGAGTCCGGTGCGTGTGGCTCACGAGCTGGGAGGAGATGGCCGCGGAATACTTATGCCCTGCCATCGGACTTGCAGGTGGCCACTGGCCCTGCCTGACAGCGGATGGTGCCGGAACGGGGGAGGGCTGGTGGAAGCTTGCCGCTCTCCAGGAGGACCTGGCGGCCAACGCCCCGGATGGCATCGTGTGGATTGACGATCAGCTCCGCTATGAACAGGAAGCACTGGCGTGGGCCGGATTCCTGGGCCGACGCATCCTCACGGTGTCGCCCGATCCGCGCCGGGGAATCTCTCCCGCCGAGCTGGCCGCCGTCGGTGGGTTTGTCACGGAGCAGCTGTTTTTGACCTGATGCCATGGACGCGTACGATCGATAGGCTTTTACGCCGGTTCCGTTAACTCCACAGGTCATTTCACATGAACTGTAGGTGAAGTATGCGTTGCAGGGCACGGCGGGTAGTGGAACTGCTGAACGTCGACTCAGCAGATTGGGCAACAGGTGGATATCACCTTTATGGTGGCGCTGGTCATCGGACTGGCATTATTTTTTGACTTCACAAATGGATTCCACGACACCGCCAATGCGATGGCTACGCCCATCGCCACCGGTGCCATCAAGCCGAAGACCGCGGTGACTCTCGCGGCAATCCTGAACCTGGTAGGTGCCTTCCTCTCGACGGAAGTGGCCAAAACAGTCTCCGGCGGCATCATCCGGGAAGGCTCGGACGGTGTCCAGATCACGCCGGACATTATTTTCGCCGGGCTTATGGGTGCCATTCTCTGGAACATGATCACGTGGCTCAAGGGACTGCCGTCCAGCTCATCGCATGCGCTCTTCGGCGGGCTGATCGGCGCGGCCATCGCCGGTATCGGGTTCAATTCCGTGAACCTGGAAACGCTGCTGCAGAAGGTCATCCTGCCCGCCATTTTCGCCCCGCTGATTGCCGGCCTGGTGGCGTACCTTTGCACGCGGCTCGCGTATGCCCTGACGTCGCGGCACGATCCGGAAACCGGCAGCAAGCTGACGCAGAAGCGGGGCGGGTTCCGCACCGGCAGATCTTCACGTCCAGCCTCGTGGCGCTGGCCCACGGAACCAACGATGCACAGAAGACCATGGGCATCATCACCCTGGTGCTGATTTCCGCCGGCACCCAGTCCCCGGGTTCGGGCCCGCAGTTCTGGGTCATCACGGCATGCGCCCTAGCCATCGCGGTCGGCACCTATGCCGGTGGCTGGCGCATCATCCGGACCATGGGCTCCGGGTTGACTGAGGTCAAGCCCGCACAGGGGTTTGCGGCCGAGACCAGCACCGCCTCAGCCATCCTTGCGTCCTCCCACCTGGGTTTCGCTCTTTCCACCACGCAGGTGGCGTCCGGCTCCGTCATCGGGTCAGGCATGGGCCGTAAGGGCACCACGGTGCGGTGGAACATGGTGGGCAAGATCGCCCTGGGGTGGCTGTTCACGCTTCCCGCGGCCGGCATTGTGGGCGCGCTGACCGCGCTGCTCGTGAAGACGGGGGTGGTGATTGCCGCCGTCGCCGGCACCGCCGCGGTGCTGTTTATGTTCTTCTACTCCCGCAAGTCCTCGGTGGGCCACCACAATGCCGTGGAAGTCGAAGAAGCGGGCCAGACCGTCCGCTTCGCCAAGAAGAAAGCCCTCGCCCGGGCCCGCGCCAAGGCGAACCAGCACAAGGACGCTCAGCTATGAAGTGGTTGGAACTCTTGACTGTGGCCGGCACCACCCTGGTGTCCGCGGTAACGGTTGTGGTCCTGTATTCGCTGGGCGTGCGGCTGACGGCCATCGCCGGCGACGCCCAGCAGGCCTCACCCCGCGCCAAACGCTACTTCGCCTCCGCCTGCTTCGGCCTCTGCGGCCTGGCTGTGATGTTCGGGCTGTACCTGATCATTCCGTACTTCAGCAAGTAGCCCTTCAGCCCGTCCACACCGCAGCGCTACTCTGGTTCCATGTCCAGGATCCAGTATTTTGTCGCGGCCTCCATCGACGGGTTCATCGCCACCACGAAGGATGACCTCGCCTGGCTTCTTGAGTTCGACGGCTTCGAGGGCGGCAAGGAAAGCTACGAAACCTTCATGGCCGGCGTCGGCTGCATTGTTATGGGCGGCGAGACGTACGCCTGGCTGATGGAGCACGAACCCGGCAACTGGCCGTACCCTTCCACACCCTGTTATGTGTTTACCCGGCACGAGCACGTTGCCCCGGCCGGCACGGACATCACGTTCGTCCGCGGACCCGTCCAGGAGTTCATCCAGGACTTCAGGGACCACGCCGGCGGCTTGAACGTCTGGGTGGTGGGCGGCGGCAACCTCGCTGCGCAGTTCGCCAACGCGGGACTGCTGGATGACCTCATCCTTTCTGTCATCCCCGTGGTCCTGGGCGACGGCAAACGGCTGCTGCCATTGGAGGGCCCGACGTCGCCACTTGAGTTGACGGCGTCCCGCACCTTGGGACGGGGCATAGTGGAGCTCCGCTACACCCTCACCTCCCCGGTTCCGGCGCGCTAGGGAGCTGAACGGACTGAGGCGCTTAGGCCTCCGCGGGCTCGTTGTCCCGCAGCATGTTGGTGAGGCGTGCGGTGGAGAGGCGGCGGCCTTGTTCGTCGGTCATCACGATTTCATGCGTTGTCAGTGTCCGGCCCAGGTGGATCGCGGTGCACGTACCTGTCACGGTGCCCGCGGCGATTGCACGGTGGTGGGTGGCGCTCACTTCGATGCCCAGGGCGTGCCTGCCTGCGCCTGCGTGCATCCCGGCGGCAAAGGATCCCAAGGTTTCGGCCAGCACCACATGGGCGCCGCCGTGCAGGATGCCTGCCACCTGGGTGTTCCCTTCCACCGGCATGGTGGCCACCGTTCGTTCCGGGCTCATCTCGAGGAAGTGGATCCCCATCTTCACCACCAGGGCACCGATGCCCAGGCGGCCGAGCCAGTCGTGGAGGTGCGCCGGGATGCCTGCTGTGACCAATTCCTCAGTGAAGGGCCCGGGCGTGAAATTGTCCATCATGGGAACTAGGCTGGCACCTGTGAGTGAAACTACCAAACCGGCCCCCTTCCCGTCCGAGACCGCAGTGCTTGACGCTGATGCTGCCCTGCAGGACATCAACGTCCTGCCGGCCGGAGGCCAGGTTTCCGCCACGGAAGGCCCCGTGGTTCCCATCACCGGCCAGCCGCGGCTCCTGGTTCTGGACGGCCACTCGATGGCGTTCCGCGCGTTCTTCGCCTTGCCGGCGGACAAGTTCTCCACCGCCAACGGACAGCACACCAACGCCATCCACGGTTTCACGTCCATGCTCATCAACCTGATCAAGGAACAGAAGCCCACCCACATTTGTGTCGCCTTCGACGTCTCGGATGACACCACGCACCGCAAAGCCGAGTACAGCGAGTACAAGGGAGGACGCAACGAAACGCCCCGTGAGATGAGCGGCCAGATCGACCTCATCGACAAGGTCATGGGCGCCTGGGGCATCAAAACCATCAAACTGCCCGGCTATGAGGCCGATGACATCCTGGCCACCCTCGCCGCCATGGGGGAAAAGGCCGGTTTCGAGGTGCTGCTCGTCTCGGGCGACCGTGACGCCTTCCAGCTGATCACGGACAACGTTTTTGTGCTTTACCCGAGGAAGGGCGTCAGCGACATTCCCCGGATGGACGCGGCAGCCATCCAGGAAAAGTATTTTGTGACGCCCGCGCAGTATTCGGACCTTGCCGCTTTGGTGGGCGAGACCGCGGACAATCTTCCGGGCGTTCCGGGCGTCGGCCCGAAAACCGCGGCCAAGTGGATCAACCTTTACGGCGGTCTTGAGGGCGTCCTCGAGCACCTGGATGCGATCGGCGGCAAGGTGGGCGATGCCCTCCGGGAAAACGTGGAGGACGTCAAACGCAACCGACGCCTGAACAGGCTCCACACGGATCTCGAACTTCCGCTCACCCTGGATGATCTCGCGGAACCGCGGCCGGACGAAGCCGCGCTGGAGGCTTTGTTCGACGAACTTGAATTCAAGACCATCCGTTCCCGGCTCTTTGCCCTGTACGGCAGCGAGGACGTGGAATCTGCGGAGCGCGAAACCATCGCCGCGCCGGACTTCGTGATTCCCGCCGGGGCCGCCGAGCTGGGTGCCTTCCTGGCGGCGGGCGCTGGCAAGACGTCGGCAGTCGCCGTCGACCTGGTGCCCGGGCGGATCGGCGAGGACGCCGCCGCACTGGCCATCGTCCGTGACGATGCCGCCGTCTATATCGACCTCGCCGCGCAGGACGCCGCAGCCGAAAACGTCCTGGCGGACTGGCTGCGCGATGAAAGCTCGTCAAAGGTCATGCACGGCTACAAGGCTGCGTTGAAGGCCCTGTCCAGCCGTGGCCTGGGACTGGAAGGCGTAGTGGATGACACGTCAATTTCCGGATACCTCATCCAGCCGGACCGCCGCACGTATGAACTCGCCGAGTTGGCCCAGCATCACCTCAACGTCAGTGTTCCGTCCGAGGCCTCCAAGGCGGGCCAGCTGGAGCTGGCGTTCGACGACGCCGCCGCCGCCGGCGCGCTGGTCCAGGTGGCGGCCGTGGTCCAGGCCCTGAGCCGGCACTTCGCATCAGAGCTCACCGAACGCAAGGCGGGGGACCTGCTGACCACCCTGGAACTGCCCGTCAGCCGGGTGCTGGCCGACATGGAAACAGCGGGCATCGCCATCGACCTGCCGCGCATGGACGAGCAGATCGCCGATCTGGCCAAAGTGATCGACAACGCGCAGGAACTTGCCTTCGCCGCGATCGGCCACGAGGTTAATCTCGGATCGCCCAAGCAGTTGCAGACCGTGCTCTTTGACGAACTCGAATTGCCGAAAACGAAGAAGATCAAGTCCGGCTACACCACCGATGCCGCGTCGCTGAAGAACCTGCTGGAAAAGACCGGCCACGAATTCCTGGTCCAGCTGATGGCGCACCGGGAGTCCTCGAAGCTGCGCCAGATGCTGGAGTCGCTCAAGAAGTCCGTGACGGAAGACGGCCGGATCCACACCACCTACGCGCAGAACGTGGCAGCGACGGGCCGGATCTCCTCCAACAATCCCAACCTGCAGAACATCCCCATCCGCAGCGAGGAAGGCCGTCGCGTCCGCGGCATCTTTGTGGTCAGCGACGGCTACGAGTGCCTGCTGTCTGCGGACTACTCACAGATCGAAATGCGGATCATGGCGCACCTTTCGGGCGACGCAGGCCTGATCCAGGCCTACCAGGACGGCGAAGACCTCCACCGGTTTGTGGGCTCGAACATCTTCCACGTGCCCACCGAAGAAGTCACCAGTGCCATGCGCTCCAAGGTCAAGGCGATGTCCTACGGCCTCGCCTATGGCCTCACATCGTTTGGCCTGTCCAAGCAGCTGGAAATTTCCGTGGACGAGGCCCGCACGCTGATGAAGGACTACTTTGACCGGTTCGGCGCCGTCCGCGACTACCTCCGCGGAGTGGTGGACCAGGCCCGGGTGGACGGCTATACGGCCACCATCGAGGGGCGTCGCCGCTACCTGCCGGACCTCACCAGCACGGACCGGCAGCTTCGCGAAAACGCGGAGCGCATCGCCCTGAACTCACCCATCCAGGGATCGGCCGCGGACATCATCAAACGCGCCATGCTGGGCGTGCACGCTGAACTGGCGGCCCAGGGCCTGAAGTCGCGCATGCTCCTGCAGGTCCACGACGAACTGGTCCTTGAAGTCGCCGCCGGCGAACGTGTTGCGGTGGAGAAGCTCGTCACCGAGCAGATGGGCTCCGCCGCGGACCTCAGCATCCCGCTGGATGTCCAGATCGGGGTGGGCCCCAGCTGGTACGACGCCGGCCACTAGGCTGCTGGGAACGAATGGGTGGGGCGCGATGGACAAGTACGACGTCAAGAAACAGTTCAAGGATCTGTACGCGCCCCGGGCCCGGGACTTCGAAGTGGTCACCGTCCCTCCGCTGAGCTACCTGATGCTGGACGGGCAAGGTAATCCGGGGACGGCCCCCGCCTACGCCGCCGCCCTCGAGGCCCTGTATTCGGTGTCCTACGCCGTCAAGTTCGCCAGCAAGCACGCGGGCCGGGACTACGTCGTCGGGCCGCTGGAGGGCCTGTGGACAGCAGACGATCCTGACGCCTTCACCCGGGGCGAGAAGAACAGCTGGAAGTGGACCATGATGATCCATCAGCCAGGCTGGATCGGCGCCGCCGAGGTGCAGGACGGTATCGCGGAGGCGGCGGCGAAGAACGTTCCGGGGCTGGACCTGCTCCGCCTTGAGACCCTCGATGAAGGCCTCTCGCTGCAGATCCTGCACATCGGCAGCTACGACGACGAGGCCCCCACGCTGCACCGCCTGCACAGTGAATACATTCCGTCCAAGGGCTTCGGATTTGCCGGCCTGCACCACGAGACCTACCTCAGCGACGCCCGCCGGGTGGCACCGGAAAAGCTCAAAACCATCCTCCGCCAACCCGTGCGGCGGCTCTGAGCCATTTCCCGCCGGCTCTGCGGAACTTCCTGCCTGCGAGCGTGTTGCTGCTGGCCAGGCGCCGGAATCATTGGTTAGGCTCGGCGGTGTGGCCGAACTGAGTGATGACTATGAAATCCGGCGCTTCCCAGCGGCATCCAAAGGCGAGGCGGGTTATCCCGACGCCGAATCATGGGTGAAGGCGGTCGCCTTTGGCTTCCACGAATCCACGCGGACACCGGAGCATGTTGCCAAATCCTTGGAGACCTACGCAGCTGACCGGCGGATCTTCACCGGCGCCTACCAGACCCGGGAAGTCGCGCCTGGGTCGCTCCCCGCGGAGGTACCGGTGGCAACCTTCGGCACCCTGCGCAAAACACTCAACATCGGCTTCGGCCGGCTGCTGGAAACGCAACTGGTCACAGCTGTGACGGTCCGGACCTCACATCGGCGGCGCGGCTTGCTGCGCCGGATGATGTCCGAGGACCTGGCCATGGCGAAAAACGATGGCCCGGCAATGGCCGCCCTGACAGCGTCAGAAGGCTCCATCTATGGGCGCTTTGGCTACGGCGTGGCCAGCTTCGAACGGACCGTGAAAGTGGACACCACTGCCCGGTTCCGGCTCAACCATCACGGCGTCGGTACCGTGGACATCGCGGACCCCCGTGTGCTGCTGGACCTGGCGCCGGTCGTCTTCGACCGCGTGCACCGCCTGACGCCGGGATCGATCGGCCGCCAGGACTGGTACCGCCAGCTTGCTTCAGGTTCCTTGGGCCGCGAGGGCAAGGAAGATCCTGCCGTCAAGGCGGCACTGCACTACGGCCCCGACGGCGCCGTGGACGGCTACGTCTCTTACAAATTCCTTGGCTGGGACACCGAGCCCTACACCATGCAGGTGGTGGACCTCGTGGCGGCCACGAACGAGGCGTACCTGGAGCTCTGGCAGTTCCTGGCCGCCATCGACCTGGTGGAACGCATCACGTGGGACGAAGCACCGCTGGATGACCCGCTCACGTGGGCACTGGCCGATCCCCGCTGCATCGACTCCTCAGACAGCCGGGACATGCTCTGGCTCCGCATCCTGGACGTGGCCCAGGCGCTGGAAGCCCGGCATTACCCGCTGGACGGCAGGCTGGTGCTCGAGGTGCAGGACCCGCTTGGTCTCACGGCGGGAACGTTTGCCGTGGACGTCAGCGGCGGCGAGGCCGCCGTCGTGCGTCTGGCAGCTGCGCAGGATCCGGACCTGACGCTGGATGTCTCCGCGCTGTCATCCATCTACCTCGGCGCTGTCAGCCCGGTGACGCTGACGGCGGCGGGCCGGATCCGTGAACACACCCAGGGCGCGGCGCTCCGGGCCCGCGGGATGTTCGCGGTGGAGCGCGCCACGCACTGCCTCACACACTTCTGAGCCCCGGCATTGCAGGCACGCTCAGCCAGGCCGCTCGTTGCCATGCGCTTTGACCCTCGTTGGCCGCTGCGACTAGAATAAGTGGGCGCGTACTACGTGCGCGTTTCTAGAATCCACAAATCAGGAAGACCCGGAAGATCCCTGCGATCGCCCGAAGACCTGCGCCTGCGTTCCATAACGCGGGCGCGGCGGTTTGCCTGACCGACTTACTATCCACAACGGAGCCCCTACTACATGACCATCACCTCCACCGAGAAGCCCGGTACCCCCGTAGTCGCCATTAACGACATCGGTACCGCTGAGGACTTCCTCGCAGCAGTCGACGCCACCATCAAGTACTTCAACGACGGAGACCTCGTCGAAGGTACCGTCGTCAAGGTCGACCGCGATGAAGTTCTGCTCGACATCGGTTACAAGACCGAAGGTGTCATCCCCTCCCGCGAGCTGTCCATCAAGCACGACGTTGATCCCGGAGACGTTGTCTCCGTTGGCGATCTCGTCGAAGCCCTGGTGCTCACCAAGGAAGACAAAGAAGGCCGCCTGATCCTCTCCAAGAAGCGGGCTCAGTACGAGCGCGCCTGGGGCGACATCGAGAAGGTCAAGGAAGAAGACGGTGTTGTCACCGGTACCGTCATCGAGGTTGTCAAGGGTGGTCTTATCCTCGACATCGGTCTGCGCGGCTTCCTGCCCGCATCCCTCGTCGAGATGCGCCGTGTGCGCGACCTCGCTCCGTACATCGGTCAGAAGATCGAAGCCAAAATCATCGAGCTGGACAAGAACCGCAACAACGTTGTGCTGTCCCGCCGTGCCTGGCTCGAGCAGACCCAGTCCGAGGTCCGCTCCACGTTCCTCAACAAGCTGGAAAAGGGCCAGGTTCGTCCCGGCGTTGTTTCCTCTATCGTCAACTTCGGTGCCTTCGTGGACCTGGGCGGCGTAGACGGCCTCGTTCACGTTTCCGAGCTGTCCTGGAAGCACATCGACCACCCGTCCGAGGTTGTCGAAGTTGGCCAGGAAGTCACTGTCGAGGTTCTCGAAGTCGACCTGGACCGCGAGCGTGTTTCCCTGTCGCTCAAGGCTACGCAGGAAGATCCGTGGCAGACCTTCGCCCGCACCCACGCCCTCGGGCAGGTTGTTCCGGGTAAGGTCACCAAGCTCGTTCCGTTCGGTGCGTTCGTACGCGTCGAAGACGGCATCGAAGGCCTCGTGCACATCTCCGAACTGGCAGTCCGCCACGTGGAGCTGGCTGAGCAGGTTGTCTCCGTTGGTGACGAGCTGTTCGTCAAGGTCATCGACATCGACCTCGAGCGCCGCCGCATCTCCCTCTCCCTCAAGCAGGCTAACGAGGGCGTTGACGCCGAGTCCACCGAATTCGATCCGGCTCTCTACGGCATGTCCGCTGAGTACGACGAAGAGGGCAACTACAAGTACCCGGAGGGCTTCGACCCGGAGTCCAACGAGTGGCTTGAAGGCTACGAGAACCAGCGCGCCGTCTGGGAGCAGCAGTACGCTGACGCCCAGACCCGCTGGGAAGCACACAAGAAGCAGGTTGCCCAGCACGCTGCTGACGACGCTGCAGCTGCAACGTCCGGTGACAGCGATTCCGGCACCACCAGCTACTCTTCGGAGCCTGCTGCCGAGTCCAACGCCGGGGCCGGTACCCTTGCTTCGGACGAGGCTCTTGCAGCTCTGCGCGAGAAGCTGACCGGCAACTAATTGCCACCGGCCCGGGGCTTCCCGGGCCAGCACAGCGGGCCCCTGCGAAGGCAGGGGCCCGCTGTGCTTAATGCGCCATCCGTGGTTGGCCGGCCATCTGACCAGCACTTAATGCTCCCAAACGAGGCTTTCGGTGCGTCTACTGCGAGTTAGTTGAGAGTACGACGACGGCACTCACCGCGCCGCCGTCGTCGTGCGTCAGGACCGCGCCAGCGGCGGTGAGGAGCCGCTGCGCGCCGATGTTGGCTGCCGTGGTGTTGGCCACGACCTGGTGCAGTCCCGCGCGGCGGGCTTCCGCCAACACCAGCCGCAACGCGGCGCCGCCGACACCGTGGCGGCGGTAGCTCCGGCCCAGCCAGATGCCCGTCTCAGCTGTTTCGTGTTGCGCCGTTTCCGCGTCCGTCAGCTTGAGCCTGATCGCGCCGGCCGGGCTGCCGTCGCATAGCACTGCCCAGCTCTTTTCCGCTACCGGTCCCTCCAGTCCCGCGGCTGCAGACCGGTGGTAGACGCGGAACCAGTCGATGCGTTCGGCATTCCAGCCCGTCCCGTTGCCCAGCGGCGGCGTGACGTCATCCGCGGACGCATCCAGCTGCGCCAGCTGCAGCAGCCGCTCCAGCATGGGGTCGTCGACGTCTGCCAGACGGACTTCAGGGCAGCGGGACATCGAGCCACTCCGTTCCGGCCGGCGTGAGCACGGTTCTCCCGGCGGTGAGTGACAACACGCGATCGGTGGCGGCAGAAACTTCCGCGGCATCGTCAGGCACGGCCAGGCGAAGGACCGTGTCCTGCGCTCCGTAGGTGGTTTCCGCCATCACAAACCCGGCCGCGCGAAGGTCGTTCTCCAGCCGTCCCGCGGCGGAGTGCGGCACCGACGCCGAACAGATCCGCAGCCGGCTGCGACGAACCAGTGGGGCCCGTTGCAGGGCCGCGGAAACCGACTCGGAATATGCACGCACCAGCCCACCCGCCCCCAGCAGGATGCCGCCGAAGTAGCGGACGACGACGGCGCTGACGTCGCTGAGGTCCGTCACGCCCGGCGCTGTTTCCCTCTTGATGATGGCCTCCAGCATGGGGATGCCGGCCGTGCCGGAGGGCTCGCCGTCGTCATTGGAGCGTTGGATGTCCCGGTCCGGCCCCAGGACGAACGCCGAGCAGTGGTGGCGGGCATCGTGGAACTCGCGGCGCAGGGCGGCCACCAGATCCCGCGCGGTGTCCTCATTGTCCGCGCGGCGCAGCACCGTGATGAACCTGGAGCGTTTGATCTCGATCTCGTGCCGGAACTCCGGCCCCAACGCGAGCGTGGTGTAGGCGGTGGCCCTGCTGTCTGCGGCGTCAGTGCTCTGTGTATCCGCTGTTTGTGCCACGTCTTCAGTTTAGGGTGGTGGGATGCTGAAGATCGGTTTGACGGGCGGCATCGCCTCAGGGAAGTCAGTGGTCGCCACACGCCTGGCGGAGCTCGGTGCGGTGCTGGTGGACGCGGATGCGCTGGCTCGGGACGTCGTTGAACCGGGAACGCCGGGGCTGGCCAGCGTGGTGGAAGCCTTTGGAGAGGAAATGCTCGACGGCGGCGGCCGGCTGGATCGGGCCAGGCTGGGTGCCGTGGTGTTCGGCAATCCCTCGCAGCTGGCCGTGCTGAACGGCATTGTGCACCCGCTGGTCCGGGCCGCCGCGGCCAGGATCATCGCCACAGCCCCGGCCGGCGCCATTGTGGTCCAGGACATTCCACTGCTCGTGGAGACGGGCCAGGGGAGCGGCTTCCATCTTGTCCTTGTGGTGGACGCGGCCGATGACGTCAGGATCGCCCGGATGCTCGAACACCGCGGCATGACGGCCGAGGACGCCCGGTCACGCATGGCTGCCCAGGCCTCGCGCGGGGCGCGGCTGGCCGCTGCCGACGTCGTGCTGGACAACTCCGGATCACTGGCGGACGTGACGGCGCAGGTGGACCGGCTCTGGGCCGAACGACTGGTGCCGTTCGCGCGCAATCTCCGGCGCAGCGTCAGGGCGGTCAGGGCAGGCATGGCAGTCTTGTCGGTGCCGCAGCAGGATTGGGCGGTCCAGGCTGCACGGCTTGGCGCCCGAATCACGGCCGCAGCACCGGACGACATCCTGGCTGTGGACCATATCGGCTCCACAGCCGTGCCTGGCCTGGCAGCCAAGGACGTCATCGACCTCCAGGTCACGGTGTCCGATCTCAACGCCGCGGACCGGATCGCACCGCTGCTGGCCGCTGCTGGCTTCCCGGCCGTGCCGGGGGTTGGCTTCGACACTCCGAAACTGACGGATCCGGACCCGGCGCAGTGGCAAAAACGCTTCCACGCCAACGCGGACCCCGGCCGCCCCGCCAACGTGCACGTACGGGCGGCCGGATCGGCCGGCTGGCGCTACGCGCTGCTCTTCCGCGACTGGCTCAGGAACGACACGGAAGCCGCCGCCTTGTATGAAGACCATAAACGCGCGTTGACCGAACAGTTTGCCGGCAGTAGAGGTACCCACGCCTATGCGGAGGCGAAGGAGCCGTGGTTCACGGACGTCGCCTGGCCGCGTATGGACGGTTGGGCTGCGCGCACGGGGTGGGTGCCGCCGTCGTACGCGCCCTGATCCTGTCCGCCCGTTTAGGGTGATGTTCGCCGGTAACTGATCCGGCTTTCACTGTCGGTCCCCGGTTGTAGATTAGATGCATGAGCCTTGCCCAGGAGATCAACCGCGTCGTCGCTCCGTTTGAAGTCATCAGCGAGTTCCAGCCGGCCGGCGACCAGCCTGCCGCCATCACCGAACTCACGGAGCGGATCAGGAACGGCGAAAAGGACGTTGTCCTGCTGGGCGCCACCGGCACCGGCAAGAGCGCCACCACGGCGTGGCTCATCGAACAGGTCCAGCGGCCCACGTTGGTCATGGTGCAGAACAAGACCCTGGCCGCCCAACTCGCCAACGAATTCCGTGAACTCCTGCCCAACAACGCGGTGGAGTACTTCGTTTCGTACTACGACTACTACCAACCTGAGGCCTACGTAGCGCAGACGGACACCTTCATTGAGAAGGACTCGTCCATCAACGAGGAAGTGGAACGGCTCCGCCACTCCGCCACCAATGCGCTGCTGACCCGCCGGGACGTTATTGTGGTGGCCACGGTGTCCTGCATCTACGGCCTGGGCACGCCGGAAGAGTACATTGCCGGCATGGTCACGCTCCGCAAAGGGGCGCAGATGAACCGCGACGACCTGCTCCGGAAATTCGTCTCCATGCAGTACGCGCGCAACGACATGGACTTCCACCGCGGCACGTTCCGGGTCCGCGGCGACACCGTGGAAATCATCCCGATGTACGAGGAACTGGCCATCCGCATCGAATTCTTCGGAGACGAGATTGAGAACATCCACACTCTCCATCCGCTGACTGGCGAACTGATCCGGGACGAGGAGGAAATGTACGTCTTCCCGGCCTCGCACTATGTGGCCGGGCCCGAGCGGATGGCCCGGGCCATCAAGCGGATTGAGGACGAACTCGCCGAACGCCTGGCCGTCCTGGAAGGCCAGAACAAGCTGGTGGAAGCCCAGCGGCTCCGGATGCGCACCACCTACGACCTCGAAATGATGCAGCAGATGGGCTTCTGCAACGGCATCGAAAACTACTCGTCGCACATCGACGGCCGTGCCCGCGGGACCGCTCCGCACTGCCTCATCGACTACTTCCCGGACGACTTCCTGCTGGTGATCGACGAATCCCATGTCACCGTGCCGCAGATCGGCGCCATGTACGAGGGCGACATGTCCCGCAAGCGGAACCTCGTGGACTTCGGCTTCCGCCTGCCGTCGGCCATGGACAACCGACCGCTGAAATGGGACGAATTCCTCCAACGCGTGGGCCAGACGGTCTACCTGTCGGCCACGCCCGGCAAGTACGAACTCGGCAAGGCTGACGGCTTTGTGCAGCAGATCATCCGGCCCACCGGACTGATCGACCCCGAGGTGGTGGTCAAACCCACCAAGGGCCAGATTGATGACCTCCTCGGCGAGATCAAGACCCGCACGGCAAAGAACGAACGCGTCCTGGTCACCACCCTGACCAAGCGGATGGCGGAGGACCTCACCGACTACCTGCTGGGCCACGGCATCAAGGTCGAATACCTGCACTCGGACGTGGACACCCTCCGACGCGTTGAACTGCTCCGGGAACTCCGGATGGGTGTCTTCGACGTCCTGGTGGGCATCAACCTGCTTCGCGAAGGCCTGGACCTGCCCGAGGTCTCCCTCGTGAGCATCCTGGACGCGGACAAGGAAGGCTTCCTGCGCTCGGCGACTTCGCTGATCCAGACCATCGGCCGTGCTGCCCGCAACGTGTCCGGCGAGGTCCACATGTACGCGGACCGCATCACCGACTCCATGGCCAAGGCTATCGACGAGACCAACCGGCGCCGCGCCATCCAGGTTGCCTACAACACGGAACGGGGCATCGATCCGCAGCCGCTGCGGAAGAAGATTGCCGACATTACCGACCAACTTGCCAAGGAAGACGCCGACACCCAGGAGCTGCTCAACAACAACCGGCTGGCCAAGGGCGCCAAACGTAGCAAGTCTGCGGCCAAGGGCGCGGCACAAGTCCGCAAGGACGGCCTCGCCGCGGCACCGGCCGAAGACCTCGTGGGCCTCATCGAACAGCTGACCGAACAGATGCACGGCGCTGCCACCGAACTCCAGTTCGAGCTGGCCGCGCGGATCCGGGACGAGGTCAGTGACCTTAAGAAGGAACTCCGCCAGATGCAGGCGGCCGGCCACGCCTAGTCCACCCCCGGGCGTCGAAGGGACGTGGCAGTCGGGGCATGTTTCCGCATGTCGGGACGCTGCTGTACAGTTAACGTCACGTAGGGGAGTATCCCGAGCGCTACGATCGTCAACACGCCAGGCACAGTTGCCTGGCCGGGCGTAGCGGGCCGCCATTTCAGCACCAAGTGCACAGGCTGGCCGGAGAGACTTACACCATTTCTCTGTACCCTGCGAAAGGCTAACCTGTGCCCGAATTACCCGTGTGGTTCGAGGTCGGCTCACTTGTCGTCCTTGGCCTGATCCTCCTCATTGACCTTCTGCTGGTCGTCCGGCGCCCCCACGAGCCTTCCATGAAGGAAGCCGGCCTGTGGGTTGCGTTCTACGTCTCCCTGGCCCTGCTGTTCGCCGGGGCCATGTTCTTCTTTACCGGCGCCGAATTCGGCGGCCAGTTTGTGGCCGGCTGGGTCACTGAATACAGCCTCAGCATCGACAACCTGTTTGTCTTCATCATCATCATGGCCCGCTTCTCCGTGCCTCGTAAGTACCAGCAGGAAGTCCTGATGGTGGGCATCATCATCGCCCTGATCCTGCGCGGCATCTTCATCCTCCTCGGCGCCATCGTGATCGAGCAGTTCAGCTGGGTGTTCTACATCTTTGGCGCGTTCCTGCTCTGGACCGCCTGGAAGCAGGCCCAGGACGAAGGCGAGGACGAAGAGGACAAGGAAAACCCGCTCATCGCCCGGATCCGCAAGGTCATCCCCATGTCGGAGAAGTTCGACGGCGGCAAGCTGCGCACCACGGTGGACGGCAAGAAGGTCTTCACCCCCATGCTGATCGTGTTCATCACCATCGGCCTGACCGACCTCCTCTTCGCAGTGGACTCGATTCCCGCGATCTTCGGCCTGACGCAGAGCCCGTTCATCGTCTTCACCGCCAACCTGTTCGCCCTGATGGGCCTGCGCCAGCTCTACTTCCTGCTGGGTGGCCTGATGAACCGCCTGATCTACCTGAAGCACGCGCTGTCCTTCATCCTGGCGTTCATCGGCGTGAAGCTGGTGCTCCACGCCATGCACGTGAACGAACTGCCGTTCATCAATGGCGGCAACCACATCGAGTGGGCCCCGGAGATTCCGACATTCGTCTCCCTGGCCGTCATCGTGGGCACCATCATCGTTGCCGTGATTGCCAGCCTCCTGAGCTCCAAGGCAAAGACAGCCCACCTGGACCCCCGACTCGAGGAAGACGCCAAGAAGAGCCTCAGCGACGCCGAGTAGGCTGTCTCCGCGTTCCGTTGACGCACACTGCATTTCCACTGATCCCGGCCGCACGGCGGCCGGGATCAGTGGCTTAATCTGCCCCCTGTAGGACCTGGCCGCCCAGGACTATGCTCGGACCATGGCCCGCACACTGATCACGGAAAGAGGAGTGCGCCAGGTGCAACGGCGCACCGTGGTGCTGCTGAGCGCGGCCCAGGTTTTCGGTGGCATCGGCACCGGAGCCACGGTTTCCATTGGGTCCATCCTGGCCGTGGAACAGTCAGGTTCCAGCGTGTGGGCGGGTGCCGTGGCCACGGTTATGACATTGGGGGCCGCGCTGACAGCACTGCCCCTTGCTTCGCTGGCGGACCGGCGGGGCCGTCGGGCCGGGCAGGTCACGGGGCTTTCCGCCGCCCTCGCCGGCACAGTTCTGATAGTGATGTCGGTGGTGTCCGGCTTGTTCGTCCTGCTGGTGCTGGGGGCGGTGGGCATCGGGGTGGGTACCGCGGCCAGCCTGCAGGCACGCTTCGCCGCCGTCGACCTTGCGGATGCTGAACACCGCGGCAGGGCGCTTTCCGCCGTGGTGTGGGCTGTGACGGTCGGCGCCGTGGCCGGACCCAACCTGATCCAGCCCGGCACCGTTGTGGGCCTGGCCCTCGGCCTGCCGCCCGTCGCCGGACCGTTCGTGATCTCCGCAGCCGGACTCCTGCTGGCCATTGTGCTGCTTTTCGCTGGCCTCAGGCCGGACCCGCTCCTGCTCGCGCGGGAAATCGCCGCCCAGGATCTTGCCGCCCGGGATCTTGCCACTCAGGAACCCGCCGCACTGGATCTCGACGCCCAGCCAGCTGGCGGGAAGATGCAGGGCACGCCACCACGTACGGCAAATCAGCAAAGCGCCACCGCGCGCAACGCAGTCGGGGGATCGCTCGTCCGCGGGCTGCGGGCAATCCGCCAGTCCAGGGCTTCCTGGCTGGCGCTTGCCGCCGTCGTCGGAGCGCACGCCGTGATGGTGGGCGTGATGTCCATGACCCCGCTGCATTTGCAGGAACTCGTGGCCGGGCCTGGTGCCTCCCATGCCGGCCACGCCGCCTCCGGCGATGTCCTGGTGATCATCGGCTTCACCGTCTCCCTGCATATCGCAGGCATGTTCGCGTTGTCGCCGGTCATGGGCTGGCTGACGGACAAGGCAGGCAGGACTGAGACCATCATGATCGGCTTCGCCACGCTGATCGCTGCCGTCGCCGTCGCCGGATTTGGCCAGACGTCCACCGTCGCGGTGGCCGTGGGACTTGTGCTGCTGGGCATGGGCTGGTCTGCGGCCACCATTTCCGGGTCCACGCTGCTGGCGGAGAGCGTCCCCCAGGAGTCCCGCGTGCTGGTCCAGGGTGTGTCGGACATGCTGATGGGCGCCGCAGGTGCGGTGGGCGGGGCCACTTCCGGACTGATCCTCAGCTGGGCCGGCTACCTGGGGCTCAACATGGCAGGCGGACTGGTGGGGGCTGCTGTCCTGACCGCCGCCGTCGTTGCCCTGGTGGCGCGCCGCCGCAGCCCGGCGGCCGGCTCAGCTGCCGGCTGAGCCGGCAACCGAGCGCACCATACCCAGCAGCCGCCCGAAAATAGCCTCGCCGTCGTCCGCTATGCCGTCATGGTGGAAGTCGGCCGTCTCCCATACCCGGAGTCCGCGCACAGCAGCCGCCGTCTCCAGTGACAGGCTGCGGTCCACGTAAATGTCGTCCTGATAAACCGCGGCGGCGACCGGCACGCTGTTCGCGGCCAACTGTGTGGGGTCATACAGCGGCTTCCAGTCCGTTTTGGCGGCCAGCAGATGGGCCACCTGCCGCAGCGGCACCAAGGCGGGATCCTGTTCGAAATACCACGGGTACACCATCTCGCCGGTCAGCAGCAGCGCCTCCGCATCCGGGCGGAATGCCGGATTTTCCTGCAGCACACGCCAGGCGGCCCAGTCGGTAGCCTGTCCCTGCCCATAGATGGACTCATGCAGCAGGGCATAAAGCGGGTTGGCGAGGCGGGACACGATGCCCTGGACCTGCTCCAGGAAGGCATCGGCGAGCCTGTTCCCGTGTGGTGTCCCGGTAAAGGCGTCCTCCAGCAGGTAGTGCAGGCCGTCCACCCGCGTGTTACCGCCCAGGAAGGACCCCACCATCTGGAACCGTTCCACCGTGAGCCGGCCGCCGTCGGGTAGGAACTCCTCGGTCTGGCGAAGGTGCGATGCGATCGCGTTCACTGTCTGGCGGTCCTCCGGATACCAGCTGAAGTAATCGGTGTTGCGGGCCGCGACGCGCGCGAACGTGGCGCGGTAGACGTCGTCGGCATGGCCGGCTAGCGGCGCGAGTCCGCCCGTAACCAGGGCTTCCTTCAGCCCGTCCGGGGCAAAGGACAGGTACGTCAGTGCGCAGAATCCGCCGTAGCTTTGGCCGTAGATGCTCCAGGGGCCGGAGCCGAGCGCCGCGCGGATGAGCTCCGCGTCGGCCACGATGGAATCCGCACGGAAATGCTCGAGGTACGCAGCCTGGGCTTCGGCCGTTCCTCGCGCCGGCAGCGTGTTCCGGTCGATGGGGGTCGACAGCCCGGTGCCGCGCTGGTCCAGCATCAGGATCCGGAAGTCCCGGGCAGCCGCCTTGCTCCAGCCGCTCAGCGAAGCCAGCCGGTTGCCGCGGCCGCCCGGCCCGCCCTGGAGGAACACCAGCCAGGGAAGCTCTTCGGCTTCAGCCTGGGTGTGGGCCGACGAGACGTACTCACGGGCGAACACGGTGATGGTCTCGGCGGCGGCGTCACTGCCGGGCGCGAAGTGGTCCAAGGGAACGGTGAAGTAGTGCTCGGCGGTGCGCATGCCACGGAATTCGTGCCGGGCCTTCACAAAATGCGGGACAGGGGTCCGCGTTTGCATGGTTTGAGTGGACGCGTCCCGCTCAGCCACGGATGGACGCTGCCGTTCTGGTGCCAAAGCTCTCCAGCGCGTCGCCGGTCAGCCGGAACGTGGACCAGCCGTCCAGGGGGCGGGCGCCGAGGCTGCGGTAGAAGTTGATGGACGGTTCGTTCCAGTCCAGGACGCTCCACTCAACCCGGGCGTAACCGTTCTCGACGGCGGTGGCGGCCAGGTGCTGCAGGAGCGCTTTGCCGTGGCCCTCGCCGCGGGCGTGCGGGCTGACGTAGAGGTCTTCCAGGTAGATGCCGTGGACGCCTTCCCAGGTGGAGTAATTCAGGAACCAGAGCGCGAATCCCTGGACCTCGCCTGCGCTGTTCTCAGCCATCGTGGCAAACACGCGCGGGTTCTCGCAGAACAGGACCTCAGCCAGCATTTCCGATGTGTTGCGGACCGCGTCCGGTTCCTTTTCGTAGATGGCCAGTTCATGGATCATCTGCAGGATGGCGGGGACGTCTTGCCGGGTGGCTGGGCGGATTACACTCATGGTCCGAGTTTACTGGCGGGGCCGTGATCCCTGCTGCCAGGCTCCCTATTGCCAGCGAAGCTGCGATGTTCCGTAGCGTACGGGTCCCTTGCTGTACTCCAGCGGCACGCCGTCCGCCATGATGGGCGGCCCAACATATCGCAGGCGGCCGTAGGGGCTGTCCATCACGCGGAGTTCCGGGTCAGGCAGGGAACCGCCGTGACTGGCCACTGCGGGCAGCCGGAACAATTCTTCAGCGGTGCGGGCCAGGGAAAGCCGGCCAGTGCCGCCACGTCCGCTTCGGAGCCGTTCGGCCAGCAAGGCAATTGCTGCCGCCGCCAGGCCATAACCGGTGGCATGATCCAGTGCCTGCACTGGGAGCTCCCCCGGCTGCCACCCGTCATCAGTCGTGCGGCCATACCGTTCGGCAATGCCGCAAGCGGCCTGTACCAGGCTGTCAAAACCGCGCCGTCCGTTCCAAGGGCCGCCGCTGTCCCAGGCGCTGAGGGTGACGATCACGAGTTCGGGCCGGGCAAGCAACAGCGCTTCGGGCGCCAGCCCAAAAGGGTCCAGCCCGCCGTCGCGGTAACCGGTGACCACCACGTCTGCAGACTCAATGAGAAGCCTGACCGTTTCCATGGCGGCAGGATCCCGGAGGTCCGCCTCGGCGCTGCGCTTGTCAAAGCCCGAGTCAATGAACACATCTCTCAACTCCGGAAGCTGGGGCGGGTCGATGCGCAGGACGTCCGCGCCCAGGGCGCCCAGGAGGTGTGTGGCAGTGGGCCCCGCAATGACGCGCGTCAGGTCCAGCACCTTTAGCCCGGCCAAGGGGTGGCGCGGAACTGCCGATGGAACCCACCGGGAGAGCTGCGGACTTTCACTGGCTGACGGTGGCGGACTGGAGATTCTGATCCATGGACCGGAGCTGGCCGTCGCATACATGGGGGTCGCGATCCACTCGTCCCGTGTGCGCACGGCAGCAGCGACGCCGTTGTTTGCCGTGATGGCTTCCTCGGCTGTCAGCGACGTCATACCTAACAGGGCGTGTTCCACGTCCTGTGGTGTGCTCACGGTGAGGGCCGACGTCAGCCGGGCTGCGTGGTGGGGGTAATTGGCGTGGAGGCGGATCCAGCCGTCCGACGTGCGCCGAAAGCCGGACATCGGAGCGAACCCTTCGGGTTTGACGCCCGCGACCCGCAGATGTCCCAGCGAATCGAAGGCCGCCGCGGTGGCTCCGGATGCCAGGGAATACCGGCCCGGAACGCCAACAAGCGCGTTCAGCGACGTCGCTGCTGCCTGGACCGCCCCCAAAGCCAGTCCCTCGACGTCCAGCGGGCCCTTCCACCACTGCCGTGGACCGTTGGAAGGTGCCACGGGCTGGGCCTCCAGGGCTTCCACAACCCGAAGGCTGCCGGTCAGGTCGGGGACGGAGTCCATTCGGTCAGAGCCTAGAGCCGGTTGACGTCGGTGACACGGACCACTGCCGTACCGGTTTCATCCGAGGCCGCCAGGTCCACTTCCGCGGAGATGCCCCAGTCATGGTTGCTCGCCGGATCGTCGAAAATCTGCCGGACCTTCCAAAGCCCTGGCTCTTCGGTGATCATGAGCAGTCCGGGACCGCGGGCATCCGGGCCGGTGCCAATGTCGTTGTGTTCGTCGAAGTAGTCGTCCAGGACGTCTTCCCAGCGGTTGGCATCCCAGCCCGCGCCGCCGTCGAGCTCGCCCAGGGCTGCGGCGTTTTCGTCCGCGAACAGTTCCACGCGGCGGAACATCTCGTTGCGGACCATCACGCGGAAGGCGCGGATGTTGGACGTCAGCGACGGCGGCGGGGGAGGGGGAGCGTCGTGCGGGGTGGGCATCGCGCCGGACGTCAGCTCCTCCCATTCGTCCAGGAGGCTGGAGTCCACCTGCCGCACCAGCTCGCCAAGCCAGGCGATGAGGTCTTCAAGGTCCTCCCGGAGCATGTCCTGCGGCACGGTCTGGCGCAGCGCCTTGAAGCAGTCGGCGAGGTAGCGCAGCACAATGCCCTCGGAGCGGGCCAGCCCGTAGAACTGGACGAATTCGCCGAAGTTCATTGCCCGCTCGTACATGTCGCGGACCACGGACTTGGGCGTCAGTTCAAAGTCGCCCACCCATGGCGCGGCCTTGCGGTAGACCTCGAAGGCTTCGCCCAGGAGTTCGGCGAGCGGCTGCGGGTAGGTGACTTCCTCCAGCATGGCCATGCGCTGGTCGTACTCGATGCCGTCAGCCTTCATCGCGGCAATCGCTTCCCCGCGGGCCTTCTTCTGCTGCGCGGAGAGGATTTGGCGGGGCTTTTCGAGGGTCGCCTCGATCACGGACACCACGTCCAGGGCGTACGACGGCGAATCCGGGTCAAGGAGCTCCAGCGCCGCCAGCGCAAACGGCGAGAGTGGCTGGTTCAGGGCAAAGTTGGCCTGCAGATGGACGGTGAGCCGTACTGTCCTGCCGTCATGGCCCTGCTCTTCTGCCGGGATGCGCTCCACCACCTCAGCGGCGAGGAGCTCACGATAGATTCCCAGGGCTTTTTTCATCAGCCGCAGCTGTGAGGACCGCGTCTCGTGGTTTTCGGTCAGCAGCTGGCGGGCCGCTGTGAACGGGTCGCCGGGCCGTTCCATCAGGTTCATCAGCATCGAATGCGTCACGCTGAAGCTGGACGTCAAAGGATCGGGCACGGATTCCACGAGGCGCTTGAAGGTGGGTTCCCCCCAGGAGACGAAGCCCTCCGGCGGCTTCTTTTTGACCACCTGGCGGAGCTTCTTCTGGTCGTCACCAAACTTGGCGGTGGCCTTGGCCATCGCCTTCACGTTTTCGATGACGTGCTCGGGTGCCTGGACCACCACTGTCCCCGCGGTGTCATACCCGGCGCGGCCGGCCCTTCCGGCAATCTGGTGGAACTCCCGGGAGTTAAGCGGGCGGGTGCGGACGCCGTCGTACTTGCTCAGTGCGGTGAGCAACACGGTGCGGATGGGCACGTTGATCCCCACGCCCAGTGTGTCCGTACCGCAGATCACCTTGAGCAGGCCCGCCTGGGCGAGCTGCTCCACGAGCCTGCGGTACTTCGGCAGCATGCCGGCGTGATGGACCCCGATACCGTGCCGGACCAGCCGGTTGAGCGTCTTGCCGAAGCCTGCGGCGAAACGGAAATTCGCGATCAGCTCCGCGATCTTGTCCTTCTCCTCGCGGGTGCACACGTTGATGCTCATCAGTGTCTGGGCCCGGTCAATGGCCTCGATCTGGCTGAAGTGCACCACATAGGCGGGCACCTGACGGGTGGAGAGGAGTTCCTCGAGTGTTTCGTGGACCGGCGTCTGGTGGTAGTAGTAATGCAGCGGAATGGGGCGCTCGGCTGAACTGACGGTGGTGGTGGGGCGGCCCGTAAGTTCGGTGATGCCGGCCTCGAACCGGCTGACATCGCCCAGGGTGGCGGACATCAGAAGGAACTGGGCCTGGGGGAGCTCCAGCAGCGGGACCTGCCAGGCCCACCCACGCTGGGGGTCGGAGTAGAAATGGAATTCGTCCATGATGACCGCACCGAGCTCGGCGTCGGCCCCTTCGCGGAGGGCGATGTTCGCGAGGATTTCTGCCGTGCAGCAGATGATCGGTGCGTTCTGGTTGACGCCGGAGTCACCCGTGATCATGCCGACGTTTTCTGCACCGAAAATATCGCACAGGGCAAAGAACTTCTCCGAGACCAGCGCTTTAATGGGGGCGGTGTAGTAACTGCGCTGGCCCCGCGCCATGGCCTGGAAGTGCGCCGCGATGGCCACCAGCGATTTGCCGGAGCCCGTCGGGGTGGCGAGGATGACGTTGGCTCCGGTGGCGAGCTCCATGATGGCCTCGTCCTGGGCAGCGTAAAGTTCCAGGCCCCGGCTTTCGGTCCACTCAAGGAATTGCGTGTACAGGGCGTCCGGGTCGATGCCTGCGCCGGAGGGGTCTGAGGCGGACAGGACAGGCAGCTGGTCAACGAGTTTCATTGATTTCCAGCTTAGTGCCCAGCCGGTGCCGGATATCCGGGCGGGCCCGGGTTAGGCTCGCGATACTGCCAGACAGCACCCGGCGATGGAGGTAACTGTGAAGTGGGACCCCGTAAAGTACGTCCAGTTCGGCGATTACCGGGACCGGCCGTTTTTCGACCTGACGGGGCGGATCCAGGCCGACCGGCCACAGCACGTTGTGGACCTGGGATGTGGTCCGGGAAACCTCACGGCCACCCTCGCCCGGAGATGGCCGGAAGCGCAAGTGGTGGGGCTGGATTCGTCCAGGCAGATGCTGGACAAGGCCGCCGCGCACGCAGCCAGGCATGCGGGCCTCAGCTTCGGGCTGGCGGATATCGCAGCCTGGACGCCCCCGGCTGAAACGGACGTGGTGGTCACCAATGCCGCGCTTCAGTGGGTGCCTGGGCATCAGGAAATGCTGGCGGGCTGGCTGGCGGCGCTCAAGCCCGGTGCCTGGTTCGCCATGCAAGTGCCGGGGAACTTCAATGCCCCGTCCCATGCCCTGATGCGGGAACTCGCAGGTTCGGCACGCTGGGCGCCCCAGCTCGCCGGCGTACTTCGCGGTGGAGAGTCCGTGGGGGAGCCCGCAGACTACCTCAGCCTCATGCTGGACGCGGGCTGCACGGCAGACGCCTGGGAAACCACATACCAGCAGGTCCTCACTGGAACGGATCCGGTGCTGGACTGGGTGCGCGGCACGGCGTTGCGCCCGGTCGTGGCGGCACTTTCGGCCGAGGACGGGCACGCCTTTGAAGCGGAGTATGCTGCAGCCCTGCTGTCCGCATACCCGGCAACGGCACATGGCACGGTGTTTCCGTTCCGGCGGATCTTTGCCGTGGCGCAAAAGCGGCCAGGCGCATAAACTCCATTCGTTTGAGGTTCTCTGGTCGGTAATGCCTTATGACTGAGTCGAGAATGTGATGCTGGTTACAATGACGACAACGGCTTCTGGGGATGGCAAATGGCCGGACCCTCATCGGCCTCCCAAATCCGTCCTGGAGGTGCGATGCTTTTCGGCTTGATGACCCGGCTGCTGGCTGGCCACAAAGGCGCCGTGACCGCGATCGTTGCTCTCCAGCTTGTCCAGACCGCAGGCAACCTCCTGCTGCCCACCATCAACGCTGCCATCATCGACGACGGCATCGTTGCGGGGAACACGCCGGAAATCTTCCGTTTGGGCACTGTCATGGTCCTGATAGCTGCGGTCCAGGCGTCGGCGGCCATCGCCGCGGGCTACTTCGGGGCAGTGGTGGCCATGAAGCTCGGGCACCAGCTGCGCGGCGAGGTCTTCACCAGGATCCAGTCGCTTTCTTCCCAGGAAATGGCAGCCTTCGGCACGCAAAGTCTTGTTACCAGGGCCACCAACGACACCCAGCAGATCCAGTCGTTCGCCGTCCTGGTCTTCACCATGCTTGTGGCGGCCCCCGTGATGGCCGCCGGGGGCGTCTTACTGGCGTGGCAGCAGGACATGGTGCTTTCAAGCGTCGTGATGGTCATCATGCCAATACTTCTGCTCATCATGTATCTCATCGTCCGGCGCCTCGTTCCCCTGTACCGGCAGGGGCAGGAGCTCCTGGACCGAACGGGGGAGCTCTTTCGTGAACAGATCATCGGCGCGAATGTGATCCGCGCCTTCGTCAGGCAGGGACACGAAACGCGCCGGTTTGCGAAGACCAACAGCAGCCTCACGGGAAACAACCTTCAGTCGTCGCTGCTCGTGGCCGGCATGCTGCCACTGATCATGATTGTGGTCAACCTGTCGTCGGTGGCCGTGGTGTGGTTCGGTGGTCACCGGGTTTACGACGGCGGGATGAAGATTGGTGCCCTCACGGCCTTTATCGCGTACATCCTGCAGATTCTCCTGGCAATCATGATGGCCATGTACGTGTTCATGACGGCGCCGCGGGCCGTTGCCTGCGCAGAACGGCTGGGAGCCGTGCTCGACGCAAGACCGTCAGTCCAGGACCACAAGGCGCCGACCCAAGAGACCCGCCATGGGAGCTCCCTGGAGGGCGGCAGCGTCACTTTCAGGAACGTCAGCTTCTCCTACCCCGGCGCCGAAAATCCGGTACTGGAAGACATCAGCTTCACGGCCCGGCCAGGAACCACTGTTGCCATCGTCGGCTCAACAGGGAGCGGCAAGTCGACACTCCTGAGCCTGGTGCCCCGGTTCCTGGACGCCACGGCCGGAACCATCAGCATCGGCGGCCGGAACATCTGCTCGATGTCCCTGGACGTCCTCCGCCGGACCATGGCGGTGGTGCCGCAAATGTCGCACCTTTTCTCCGGAACCATCGCCGACAACCTGCGCGTCGCAGCTCCGGAGGCAACCGAGGGCCAGCTTTGGGAAGCCATGGAGACAGCTCAGGCCGCCGGCTTCGTCCGTGCGCTGCCACGGGGGATGGACACGGAGGTCGGGCCAGGCGGAACGAATCTCTCCGGCGGCCAGCGGCAGCGTATCTGCATAGCGCGGGCCCTCCTGCGGAGGGTCCCCGTCTATCTCTTTGACGACAGCTTTTCTGCGCTGGACTTCGCCACCGAGGCCCGGGTCCGGGATGCCCTGGAGATTGCCCTTGAGGGTGCAGTGGTCATTGTCGTGGCGGAACGGATCTCCACCGCTGCCGGAGCCGGCCAGATCCTGGTGCTCGACGACGGCCGGCTGGCTGCCCAGGGAACACACCTGCAACTGCTGGAGACGTCTGCCACCTACCGGGAAATCGCCGAGTCCCAACTGGCGCTGGACGACGCGCCATGACCGCTTCGCCCGGCGCCGGGGCGTCCGAAGGGTTCTGGCCCACAGCGCGCCGGGTCCTCGCGTTGCTGCGCCCGTCCAGGGGGCGGATGCTGGGTGCAGTTGCGGCCACCTGCGCTTTTGTTGCCCTCAACGTCGCGGCGCCGAACTACCTCGGTGATGCCACCGATGTGGTGGTGGATGGGGTCTACAGCGGAGCGCTCGACGGGCAGCGCCTGGGACTCCTGCTGGCCGCCGTTGCCGCGATGTACATCGGCGCTTCGCTGTTCAACTGGATCCAGGGAGCGCTGACGGCCAGCGCGGTTCACGGCCTGATGTACCGCCTCCGGGCATCGGTTCAAGACAAGCTGCACCGGCTTCCTTCCACGTACTTCCAAGAGCAGTCCAGGGGTGATGTCCTGAGCCGCGTCACCAATGACATCGACAATATTTCGCAAGCGCTCAGCCAGGTCCTCACGCAGCTGATCATGTCTGTCCTGATGCTATGCGGTGCCTTGGCCATGATGCTGTGGATCTCGCCGCTCCTGGCCCTGATCGCGCTTGTTTCGGTGCCCTTGTCCACCCTTATCACCGTTATGGTGGCCCGGAAGTCCCAAGCGCATTTTGCCCGCCAGTGGACCGAAACGGGTGAGTTGAACGCGCACGTGGAGGAGTTTGTCACCGGGCACGAGGTTATTAAGGCCTTCGGGTACCAGGACCAGGCAGCGGCAGTCTTCAAGGCAAGCAACGACCGCCTGGCCCGGGCATCCGCACGGGCCCAGTATTCATCCGGCATTGTCCAGCCATTGATGGTCCTTATCGCCAATATCAACTACATCGCGGTGGCGGTGGTGGGGGCGCTCCAGGTCACCATGGGGGCCATGACCATCGGCGGGATCCAGGCGTTCATCCAGTTCAGCCGGCTTTTCACCCAGCCTGTGGGCCAGATCGGCGGCATGCTCAACGTCATCCAGTCCTGCGTGGCTTCGGCGCGCCGTGTGTTCGACCTGCTCGACGCCGCGGAGATACCTGCCGAGCCCGAAAGTGACGGTCACAAACACAGTCAGGAAGGGCGGATTGTGTTCAGTGATGTCACCTTCGGCTATGCCCGGGCTGACCCTGTGGTCCGTGGACTGTCGTTCACGGTGGAACCGGGCCGGACGGTCGCGATTGTCGGGCACACGGGCGCCGGCAAGACCACCGTTGTCAACCTGCTCATGCGGTTCTATGAGGTCGACGCCGGCACGATCACCATCGGGGGTACCGACATTGCTGACATTCCGCGGGACGTCCTGCGCAAGGGATTCGGGGTGGTGCTGCAGGATGCCTGGCTGTTTTCCGGCACCATCAGGGAGAACATCGAATACGGCCGGCCAGGAGCCACGTTTGCGGAGATCACTGCGGCAGCAGAGGCGAGCCACGTGGACCACCTCATCAGGTCGCTGCCGGCCGGCTACGACACGATGCTGGGCAACGGGGGAGAGCCGCTCAGCCAGGGCCAGCGCCAGCTGATCTCCATCGCCCGGGCGCAGTTGGCGGACCGCACTGTGCTGGTCCTGGATGAGGCCACCAGTTCAGTGGATTCCCGGACTGAGGTCCTGATCCGCCAGGCCATGCGGAGGTTGCGCCGTGGAAAAACAAGCTTTGTGATCGCCCACCGTTTGTCCACGGTCCGGGACGCTGATCTAATTCTGGTCATGGACCACGGACGCATTGCAGAGCAGGGAACCCATCGAAGCCTCCTGGCGGCCAACGGCCGCTATGCACGGCTTTACAACGCCCAGTTCGCCGGACGCTCGGGCCGGGCCGGCACGTTGGAGGCCGGACGATGACAACAACTGGTCCGTTCCCCGGGCCCTGGAAGCCCAACCAGTCCAGCACGGTGGCACTGTTTGAGCAGCTGCGCCTGCATGTGATCCGCCTCGCGGACAGCGGGGCCCTTCCGCCGGGAACCAAGCTGCCGGCGGTGCGGACCCTGGCGGGGCTGCTCGACGTCGCGCCCCACACGGCGGCCAGGGCGTATAAGGAGCTGGAGGCAGCCGGTGTCGTGGCCACGAAGGGCAGGAACGGCACCGTGGTGTGCGCGCGTGATGAGCGGGCGGACGCGCTCTCTCTGGCCGCCAACTCCTATGCGTCGGTGGCCAAGGCCCAAGGTGCCACCTTTGCGGAAGCGGTCCAGCTGCTGGCAGCAGCCTACGACGCCGACTAGCCGGACCCCGCATGGATATTCGAAGAAGTTTTCGATTAGCATTAGTGGGTGCCTAAAGCCGTAGCTGAAGAAACAGCAGTCGAATCCGTCCCCGTCGCCGTTCCCCAGGCCCCAGCCACGCCTGCCCGGCCAGACCTCTCCCGCCTTGTGGTCAAGGGGGCGCGCGAGCATAACCTGCGCAACGTGGACCTGGATCTGCCCCGTGATGCCATGATCGTTTTCACCGGGCTGTCCGGTTCCGGGAAGTCGTCGCTGGCGTTCGACACAATCTTCGCCGAGGGCCAGCGGCGCTACGTTGAGTCCCTGTCGGCCTATGCCCGCCAGTTCCTCGGCCAGGTGGACAAGCCGGACGTCGATTTCATCGAGGGGCTCTCGCCGGCGGTATCGATTGACCAGAAGTCCACCAGCAAGAACCCCCGGTCCACGGTTGGCACCATCACCGAAATTTATGACTACATGCGATTGCTGTGGGCACGCGTGGGACGGCCGCATTGCCCGGTCTGTGGCGAGGTTGTGGCCCGGCAGACTCCGCAGCAGATCGTGGACCAGCTGCTAGAGCTTGACGAAGGCACACGCTTCCAGGTCCTGGCGCCTGTGGTGCGGGGGCGCAAGGGCGAGTTCGTGGACCTCTTCAAGGAGCTGACCGCCAAGGGCTATTCGCGTGCCCGGGTGGACGGTGAGCTGATCCAGCTGAGCGAGCCGCCCAAACTCGGCAAGCAGTTCAAGCACACGATTGAGGTGGTGGTGGACCGCCTGGTGGCTAAGGAAGGCATCAGCCAGCGCCTCACGGACTCCGTTGAAACGGCGCTTGGCCTGGCCGAAGGCCGGGTGCTGGCCGAGTTCGTCGATCTGGACGCAGACGCGCCGGGACGGCTGCGGGCATTTTCCGAGAACCTCGCCTGCCCGAACGAACATCCCCTGGCCATCGATGAAATCGAGCCGCGGTCCTTCTCCTTCAACAACCCTTTCGGCGCCTGTTCCGCGTGCAGCGGTATCGGTACACGGCTCGAGGTTGACGAAGAACTGATCATTCCGAATCCTGAGCTGTCGTTGTCCGAGGGCGCCATCGCGCCATGGTCACTTGGCACCGCAACAACCGAGTATTGGAACCGCCTGCTCGAAGGGCTGTCCAAGGAGCTTGGCTTCTCCATGGACACACCCTGGGAGAAGCTGGGCAACGACGTCCGCCAGACCGTCCTGCACGGCAAGGACCACAAGGTGGTTGTGCAGTACAAGAACCGCTTCGGACGGGAACGCAAATACAGCACCGGCTTCGAAGGTGCCATCCAGTACGTCCACCGCAAGCACGGTGAGACGGACTCCGAGTGGGCGCGCGACCGCTACGAAGAGTACATGCGGCAGATCGCTTGCCCCGCGTGCAATGGCGCCCGGCTCAACCCCGCCTCGCTGTCCGTCCTGATCAACGGCAAGTCCATCGCCGACGTCGCGGCCATGCCCATGCGCGTGTGCGCGGACTTCCTGAACAACCTGGTCCTCACCGGCCGCGAGGCCCAGATCGCCCACCAGGTGCTCAAGGAAATACAGGCCCGGCTGACCTTCCTGCTCGACGTCGGGCTGGAATACCTGAATCTCGAGCGCCCCTCCGCCACCTTGTCCGGCGGCGAAGCGCAGCGAATCCGGCTCGCCACCCAGATCGGTTCCGGCCTCGTGGGCGTCCTTTACGTCCTGGATGAGCCCTCCATCGGCCTCCACCAGCGCGACAACCGCCGGCTTATTGAGACCCTGACCCGGCTCCGCGACATGGGCAACACGCTTATCGTTGTGGAGCACGATGAGGACACCATCCAGGTGGCGGACTGGATCGTGGATATCGGGCCCGGCGCAGGCGAGCACGGCGGCCAGGTGGTGCACTCGGGTTCGTACCAGGATCTCCTGGCCAACACCAACTCACTGACCGGCGATTACCTGTCCGGCCGCAAGAAGATCGACATCCCCAAGAAGCGGCGCAAATACGACAAAAAGCGTGAGCTGAAGGTCGTCGGGGCGCGTGAAAACAACCTGGTCAGCGTTGATGCGGTCTTCCCCTTGGGCCTGTTCACCGCCGTGACCGGCGTGAGCGGCTCCGGCAAATCCACCCTGGTCAACGAGATCCTCTACAAGGTGCTGGCCAACAAGCTCAACGGCGCAAAACAGGTGGCCGGACGCCACAAGAGCATCATGGGCCTGGAGCACCTGGACAAGGTGGTGCACGTGGACCAGAGCCCTATCGGGCGCACCCCACGCTCCAACCCGGCCACGTACACCGGCGTCTTTGACAACATCCGCAAGCTCTTCGCCGAGACCACCGAGGCCAAGGTCCGTGGCTACCTGCCAGGCCGGTTCTCCTTCAACGTCAAGGGCGGGCGCTGCGAAGCCTGCGCAGGTGACGGCACGCTGAAGATCGAAATGAACTTCCTGCCGGACGTCTACGTGCCCTGCGAGGTGTGCCACGGCGCACGGTATAACCGCGAAACCCTCGAAGTCCACTACAAGGGCAAGACCATCGCGGACGTGCTCAACATGCCCATCGAAGAAGGTGCGGAGTTCTTCGCGGCCTTCTCCCCGATCGCCCGGCACCTGAACACCCTTGTGGACGTGGGCCTCGGCTACGTACGGCTGGGACAGCCGGCAACCACCCTCTCCGGCGGCGAGGCCCAGCGTGTCAAGCTCGCCGCGGAACTGCAGAAGCGCTCCAACGGACGCAGTGTGTATGTTCTCGACGAGCCCACCACGGGCCTGCACTTCGAGGACATCCGCAAGCTCCTGATGGTCCTTCAAAGTCTGGTGGACAAGGGCAACACCGTGATCACCATCGAACACAACCTGGACGTGATCAAGAGTGCCGACTGGATCGTGGATCTTGGCCCGGACGGCGGTTCGGGCGGCGGCCAGATCGTGGCCACCGGAACGCCCGAGCAGGTATCGAAATCCACCAAGGGCCACACGGCATCCTTCCTCGCGGAAATACTCGGCTAGGCGGTTGGCCTCCGATGACGTATGCCGTGTCGGGCATGCGAGTTTCAGCCATGCTCGGTGTCGTGAGAAACTAAGCCGGTGACTCAAACAACAGTGCCCGTGATCTTTGACCTGGACGGCACTCTTGTCGATCCGGCCGGCGGAATATCCGGCGGAATCGCAGCAGCCCTTGCCGCCGCAGGTCTGCCGGTTCCTGGCCAGGACGTCCTGAACTCGATGATCGGCCCCAAACTCAGCGACGCACTCCAGAGTGTCTGCAAGGTTCCGGCCGAGATGCTTGACGAGGTCATCCGGACTTACCGGCAGTACTACCTGGCCAAGGGGATAGCCCAGAGCAGGCTGTACCCCGGGATCAGGGAAGCGCTGGAGACCTTCGCGGCCGAAGCCAGGCCAGTGGCCGTCGCCACGCAGAAGCCCGAAGGGCTGGCCCAGATCGTGCTGCGCCACCACGGCATCGCCAACCTGTTCCAGTCCATCAGGGGTTCGGCAGACAACGAATCGTCAACGGACGGTCCGGTGGGGAAGGCCGACATCATCGCCGCGGCCCTGGCTGACCTCTCCACCCAGCACGCCGTTATGGTGGGTGACCGCGCCCAGGATGTGGCGGGCGCCATCGCGAACGGGCTTGACTGCATCGGTGTGGGTTGGGGTTTCGCTCCCGACGGCGAACTCGAGGAAGCCGGGGCCGTCACCGTGGTGGACACCACCGCGGGCATGGTTGCCGCCATCGGGCGCCTCGAAGCCATCCACGCTGCCGCGATGAGCGAGGTGCGCAACGATGGCGCTGTTTGAGGCGGTCCGCTGGACATTTCGCGGGCTCGTCGCGGGCACCTGCCGGCCCACCGTCGTCGGCCTTGAAAACGTCCCCAAAGAGGGGCCCTTCATTGTGGCCCCGAACCATCTTTCCTTCTTTGACAGCGTCATTGTCCAGGCACTGATGCCGCGGCCCGTGGCCTTCTTCGCCAAAGCCGAGTACTTCACCACGGGTGGCGTCAAGGGCAGAGTCATGAAGTCCTTTTTTGAGTCCGTGGGTTCCATCCCGGTGGAGCGCGGCGAGCAGGCAGCAAGCGTCCAGGCGCTCAAAACCCTCCTGGACATCCTCGAAGCGGGCAAAGGCATTGGCATCTACCCCGAGGGCACGCGCTCACGGGACGGCATCCTCTACCGCGGCCGCACCGGGGTGGGCTGGCTTGCACTGGCAACCGGAGCTCCCGTGATCCCGGTTGGACTGATCGGGACGGAGAACCTGCAGCCGGCCGGTGAGAAGGGCTTCAAGCCGCATCACTTCACCATGAAGGTAGGGGAGCCCCTGTATTTCGACAAGACCGGCCCGGACCATTCGCTGCCGGCGCGGCGGCAGGTCACGGACCGCATCATGGATGCGATCGCCGAACTCAGCGGCCAGGAACGCTCCACCAGCTACAACCAAAGTAAAAGCACGGATTAGTAGAATGAAGTAGTGGCAGATCCAGCAAGTTACAGGCCCCAAACGGGTGAAATTCCCACCAATCCCGGGGTGTACCGGTTCCGCGATCCCCACGGCCGGGTCATCTACGTCGGCAAAGCCAAAAGCCTTCGCTCCCGCCTGAACTCCTACTTCGCGAATCCGGCGGGCCTGCTGCCCAAAACCCACGCAATGGTTCACACGGCCAGCAGTGTCGAGTGGACGGTGGTGGGCAGCGAGCTGGAGTCGCTGCAGCTTGAATACACCTGGATCAAGGAATACAAGCCACGCTTCAACGTGGTCTTCCGCGACGACAAAACCTATCCGTACCTGGCCCTCACCATGAGCGAGAAGCTCCCCAGGGTCCAGGTCATGCGGGGGGACCGCCGCAAAGGCACACGGTACTTCGGCCCGTACACGGCCGGCGCGATCCGGGAAACCATGGACACCTTGCTGCGGGTTTTCCCCGTCCGCAGTTGCAGCGCCGGGGTCCTCAAACGGGCCCAGGCGAGCGGCCGGCCCTGCCTGCTGGGCTACATCGACAAATGCTCGGCCCCCTGCGTTGGCCGGGTGACTCCCGAGGAACACCGGGCCCTGGCGGAGGACTTCTGCGCGTTTATGGGCGGCGAGGCCAAACGCTTCATCACCAAGCTCGAAAAGGAGATGGCCGACGCCGTCGGCACCCTCGACTACGAGCGTGCGGCGAGGCTCCGTGATGACATCTCCGCCCTGCGGAAGGTCTTTGAGCGCAACGCCGTGGTGCTCGCCGACGATACCGACGCCGATGTCTTCGCGCTGCACGAGGACGAGTTGGAGGCTGCCGTCCAGGTGTTCCACGTCAGGGGTGGCCGGATCCGTGGCCAGCGCGGCTGGGTAGTGGAAAAAGTGGAGGATACCACCACCCCGGATCTCGTCGAACACCTGCTGCAGCAGGTCTACGGCGACGACGGCGACAGCCATGGCAGGCTGCCCCGCGAAGTCCTGGTGCCCGTCGAACCCAGCAACGCTGCGGAACTTACGGAATGGCTCGGCGGCCTGCGCGGAGCCAAGGTGGATGTCAGGGTGCCGCAGCGCGGCGACAAGGCCGCGCTCATGTCCACCGTCCGTGAAAATGCCGAGCACGCGCTCAAACTGCATAAGACCCGCCGTGCCGGGGACCTCACCGTGCGCTCCCAGGCACTGCAGGAGCTGCAGGAAGCCCTGGACCTGCCCGTGGCGCTCCTGCGGATCGAATGCTTCGATGTCTCCCACGTCCAGGGCACCAACGTCGTGGCGTCCATGGTGGTGGTCGAGGACGGGCTGCCCAAGAAGTCCGAATACCGGAAATTCTCCGTCACCGGGGCCGCAGCGGCAGACGACACCGCCGCCATGCACGACGTCCTGACCCGGCGCTTCCGGCATTACCTGCAGGACAAGTCGGCGCAGTCCGAGGCGTCCGCCCTGCCCGGGCACCAGGCCGCCTTGGAAGCAGCCGCTGCTGCGGTCCTGGACACCACCACGGCCGCCCCGCGGGCAAAATTCGCGTACCCGCCCAACCTGGTGGTGGTCGACGGCGGCAAGCCCCAGGTGAACGCCGCAGCCCGGGCCCTGGCGGACCTTGGCATTGAGGACGTCTACGTGGTGGGCCTGGCCAAACGCCTTGAGGAAGTCTGGCTGCCGGACAGCGACTTCCCCGTGATCCTGCCCAGGACGTCCCAGGGACTCTATCTGCTGCAGCGGATCCGTGACGAAGCCCACCGCTTCGCCATCACCTTCCACCGGCAGAAGCGCGGCAAGGCCATGACCGTCTCGGCGCTGGACGGAGTGCCGGGCCTTGGCGAGTCCAAACGCAAGGCCCTGCTCACCCACTTCGGATCCGTCAAAGGCGTGAAAGCCGCCACCGCGGCCGAGCTCACGGCGGCCAAGGGCATTGGACCATCCCTTGCCAACGCCATCGTCGCCTACTTCAGCGGCGATGACACGGCCGGCGATGCGCTTCCGGCCGTGAATATGGCCACCGGCGAAATCATTGAAACCTAGGTAGGGTAAGGAACGCAGGTTTCCGCCATTGCGGGTGCCTGCCTTCATCTGAACAGGAACGGGGCGGAACGAATGGCAGACTCTACGGCGGAATCCGGGACGGAGCAGGACGGGCTGACGCCGGTCAAGCCCCTCGAAGCGGAACTGCTGGTGGTCACCGGTATGTCAGGGGCGGGACGCAGCACCGCCGCGGACGCACTTGAGGACCATGGCTGGTATGTCGTGGAAAACCTGCCGCCGCAGATGCTCGGCACCCTGGCCGAGATTGTCTCCCACGCTCCGCAGTCCATTCCGCGGCTGGCCGTGGTGATGGATGTCCGCAGCAAAGGCCTCTTTGTCGACGTCCGTGCGGCCCTGGGGGCCCTCGCCGCCAGTGGTGTCAAGTTCCGCGTCCTTTTCCTCGACGCCAAAGACGACGTCCTGGTCCGCCGGTTCGAGCAGGGCCGCAGGCCCCATCCGCTCCAGGAAGGCGGCCGCATCCTCGACGGCATTGCAGCCGAACGGGAGGTGCTCAAGGAACTGCGCGACAGCTCCGACGTCGTACTGGATACCTCGACCTACAACGTCCACGCCCTGGCTACCGCCATCACGGAACTCTTTAGCGAGACCGGCCCGGTGGCACTGCGGCTCAACGTCATGAGCTTTGGCTTCAAGTACGGACTGCCGGTGGATTCCAACTACGTTGCTGACGTCCGGTTCATCCCGAATCCGCACTGGGTCCCGCAGTTGCGCCCGCATACGGGCCTGGACAAGGACGTCAGCGATTATGTCCTCGAGGCGGAAGGTGTAAAGAACTTCGTGGACCGCTATGTCCTGGCGCTCGAGCCCGTCCTGGACGGTTACCGGCGCGAAAACAAGCACTACGCCACCATCGCCGTCGGCTGTACCGGCGGCAAGCACCGGTCCGTGGCCGTCGCCGTCGAGCTTTCCAAGAAACTGGCACAGTATCCGCGCGTGACCGTGACCACCACGCATCGGGATCTGGGCCGCGAGTAATGGGGATGTTCACCGGGCCCCTCCCGCTCGTACCGGTTTCCAGCGGAACGGCAGCCGGCCAGCAGGACAAGGGCCCCAACGTCGTGGCGCTCGGCGGCGGGCACGGACTGTCCGCTTCGCTCTCGGCGCTGCGGCTGCTCACCTCCGAGCTGACCGCCATTGTCACTGTGGCGGACGACGGCGGGTCTTCAGGGCGTCTGCGCGACGAGTACGGCGTCCTGCCGCCCGGAGACCTGCGCATGGCGCTCTCCGCCTTGTGCGATGACACGGACTGGGGACGCACCTGGCGCGACGTGATGCAGCACCGTTTCAGGCCAGGCCAGGGCAGCGGCGGATCGCTGGACGAGCATGCAATGGGCAACCTGCTCATCGTCACCCTTTGGGAGCTGCTGGACGACACCGTGGCCGGCCTGAAGTGGGCCGGCGCCCTGCTCGGTGCCCGTGGACAGGTCCTGCCCATGTCCACCGTTCCGCTGACCATTGAAGGTGACATCCGCGTCACTGCACCTGACGGCACGTTCGCGCTCCAGACAGTCCGCGGGCAGGCGCGGTGCGCCGTTGCCGGCTCGCTGGAGCACGTCCGCCTCCTGCCCGAACAGGCGCCGGCCTGCGTTGAAGCCCTGACAGCCATCGAACTGGCTGACTGGGTAATCCTGGGGCCGGGGTCCTGGTACACGTCCGTGCTGCCGCACCTGCTGCTCCCGGAAATGCGTGACGCCCTGAGTGCCACAGCCGCAAAACGCTGCCTCACCATGAACCTGGCCACGGACACCAAGGAGACCACGGGCATGTCGGCGGCGGACCACCTGTACGCACTGCGCCGGTATGCGCCGGACTTCAGCGTCGACGTTGTCTTGGCGGATCCCGCGTCGGTGCCGGACCGGCAGGAGTTCGAGAAAGCCGCCGGGATGATCGGCGCCGAGGTTGTCTTGGGTAAAGTGGGGGCGTCGGGCCGCCGACCCGTCCATGACCCCCTGCGTCTGGCAGCGGCGTACCACGACATTTTCGGGAACAGTTAGGAAGGTGCCATGGCACTGACATCATCGGTCAAGGAAGAACTGTCCCGTCTGGACATCAAGAAATCTTCAGTCCGCAAGGCAGAGGTCTCGGCAATGCTGCGCTTCGCCGGCGGCCTGCACATCATCTCGGGCAGGATCGTGATCGAAGCCGAGGTTGACCTCGCATCGACGGCGCGCAGGCTCCGGGCGGCCATTGCTGAGGTTTACGGGCACCAGAGCGAGATCATCGTCGTCTCCGGCGGCGGACTGCGCCGCGGCAGCCGGTACGTGGTGCGGGTAGTCCGCGACGGCGAGTCCCTGGCCCGGCAGACAGGCCTCCTGGACGGCCGCGGCCGGCCGGTGCGGGGGCTTCCCTCGGCCGTCGTTAACGGCTCGGCCGCCGACGCCGAGGCCGTGTGGCGTGGAGCTTTCCTGGCCCACGGGTCCCTCACGGAACCGGGCCGTTCGTCATCGCTTGAGGTCACCTGCCCGGGTCCCGAGTCGGCGCTTGCCCTCGTTGGTGCCGCCCGCCGTCTTGGCATCCAGGCCAAAGCCCGCGAAGTCAGGGGAGTGGACCGTGTGGTGATCCGCGACGGCGACACCATCGCCGCCCTGCTCATCCGCATGGGCGCCCACGACGCCCTGATGGTCTGGGAAGAACGCAGGATGCGCAAGGAAGTCAGGGCCACGGCCAACCGGCTGGCCAACTTTGACGACGCCAACCTGCGGCGCTCCGCCCAGGCGGCCGTGGCCGCCGGAGCCAGGGTTGACCGGGCACTGGAGATCCTGGGTGACGACGTCCCGGACCACCTCAAATACGCCGGCGAACTCCGGGTGGCCCACAAACAGGCGAGCCTGGACGAGCTGGGGCGCCTGGCAGATCCGGTAATGACCAAGGACGCCATCGCCGGCCGCATCCGCCGGCTCCTGGCCATGGCGGATAAGCGGGCCATCGATTTGGGGATCCCTGGCACTGATGCCAATGTGACGCCTGAGATGCTGGACGAGTAGCGGCGCCCCTAGAATCAGAGCGTTCACCCTGATCTTCCGGATGCCAGTCATCCGGATGCACAATCCGAGAGTTACAACCCGGACAGACCGTCCACGACATTGGAGGATTTTGTGACCGAGTACGTACTGCCAGAACTCAGCTACGACTACGCGGCGCTTGAGCCGCACATTTCGGCGCGCATCATGGAGCTGCACCACAGCAAACACCACGCTGCCTACGTTGCAGGTGCCAACAACGCCCTTGCCCAGCTGGCAGAGGCGCGCGACAAGGGCGATTTCGCCAACATCAACCGCCTTTCGAAGGACCTCGCGTTCCACACCGGCGGCCACATCAACCACTCGGTGTTCTGGAACAACCTGTCACCGGACGGCGGCGACAAGCCTGAGGGCGAGCTGGCGGCTGCCATCGATGACGCCTTCGGTTCCTTCGACGCCTTCCGCGCACAGTTCTCCGCGGCTGCCCTTGGCCTGCAGGGATCGGGCTGGGGTTTCCTGGCCTACGAGCCGATCGGTGGCAACCTGGTCATCGAGCAGCTCTACGACCAGCAGGGCAACGTGGCTCTCGGCACCACGCCGCTGCTGATGCTGGACATGTGGGAGCACGCCTTCTACCTGGACTACGTCAACGTCAAGGCTGACTACGTCAAGGCCTTCTGGAACATTGTCAACTGGGCCGATGTCGCCAAGCGCTTCGCTGCTGCACGCACCAACGCCACGGGCCTCATCACCCTGCCGTAGTGACCCGCAGTACATGAGCGTGTAACAAACTTCACATTTCGGCGTGATTTCGGCCGGAATGTGGAAGGTCCGCCCCCGCACTTGCGGGGGCGGACCTACTTAAACGTAAGATGGATCACGGAAGGCGGTCTGCCTTCAGCAATGTGGCTGGTCGCCCTCCGATCTGTTAATCATCTCTGCCCAATGGCGTGCGGGATCTGTTAGTTGGCTTCAATGCCCGCTCAACTAGTTTGTGCTTAATCAAGCACCAAGGAGACTGAACAAGTGACGACCCGTATTGGTATCAACGGCTTCGGCCGCATCGGCCGCAACTACTTCCGCGCAGCCCTCGCACAGGGCGCGGACCTGGAGATCGTTGCCGTCAACGACCTCACCAGCCCTGAGGCACTGGCCCACCTGCTTAAGTACGACTCCGTCGGCGGCCGCCTGAAGGAAACCGTTGAGGTCAAGGACGGCAACATCGTTGTCGACGGCAACGTCATCAAGGTTCTCGCCGAACGCGATCCCGCCAACTTGCCCTGGGGCGAGCTGGGCGTCGACATCGTCATCGAGTCCACCGGCTTCTTCACCAAGGCCGCTGCCGCGCAGAAGCACATCGACGCAGGCGCCAAGAAGGTCCTGATCTCCGCACCTGCCTCCGACGAGGACATCACCATCGTGATGGGCGTCAACGAGGGCCTGTACGACAACGCGGCGCACAACATCATTTCCAACGCGTCCTGCACCACCAACTGCCTGGGCCCGCTGGCCAAGGTCCTCAACGACACCTTCGGCATCGAGCGTGGCCTGATGACCACCATCCACGCCTACACGGCTGACCAGAACCTGCAGGACGGCCCGCACAACGACCTCCGCCGTGCCCGTGCCGCCGCCATCAACATGGTTCCCACCTCCACGGGTGCGGCCAAAGCGATCGGCCTGGTCCTGCCCGAGCTCAAGGGCAAGCTGGACGGCTTCGCCATCCGCGTGCCCGTCCCCACCGGCTCGGCCACCGACCTCACCGTCACGGTCTCCCGCGAGACTACCGTCGAGGAAGTCAACGCGGCGCTGAAGAAGGCTTCGGAGTCCGACGAGTTCCAGGGCATCCTGACCTACACGGACGCACCGATCGTGTCCTCGGACATCGTCGGGGACCCGGCGTCGTCGATCTTCGACTCCGGCCTGACCAAGGTCATCGGCAACCAGGTCAAGGTTGTTTCCTGGTATGACAACGAATGGGGCTACTCCAACCGCCTCGTGGACCTCACGGAGCTCGTCGCAGCCAAGCTGGGCTAGGGTTAGACACATGACATTCCACACCCTCAACGAACTGATCGCTGAAGGTGTCCGCGGGCGGTACATTCTTGTCAGAAGTGACCTGAATGTGCCGCTCGACGGCTCTACAGTGACTGACGACGGCCGCATCAAGGCCTCTCTGCCAGTACTGGGAAAGCTCACGGACGCCGGTGCCCGCGTGCTGGTAACAGCCCACCTCGGACGCCCCAAGGGCGCTCCGGAGGAAAAGTACTCCCTCCGGCCTGCCGTAGCGCGGCTCGCCGAACTTGCCGCCTTCAAGGTCTCGCTCGCGAAGGACACCGTGGGCAGCTCCGCTAAGGAACTCGCCTCCTCCCTTCAGGACGGCGAGGTCCTCGTCCTGGAGAACGTGCGCTTCGACGCCCGGGAGACCAGCAAGGACGACGCCGAACGCGGCGCCTTCGCGGACGAACTGGTGGCCCTGACCGGGGCCAACGGCGCCTACGTTGACGACGCCTTTGGTGCCGTGCACCGCAAGCACGCCAGTGTCTACGACGTCGCCACCCGGCTCCCGTCCTACCAGGGCGATCTTGTGCACACCGAGGTGGAGGTCCTGCGGAAGCTGACAGCTGACACGCAGCGGCCCTACGTGGTGGTGCTCGGCGGCTCCAAGGTCTCCGACAAGCTGGCGGTCATCGACAACCTCATCGGCAAGGCCGACACCATCCTGGTGGGCGGCGGCATGCTCTTCACGTTCCTGGCAGCAGAGGGCCACAGCGTGGCCGGCAGCCTCCTGGAAGAAGACCAGATCCCGGTTGTCCAGGACTACCTGAAGCGGGCTGCCGGTGCCGGCACCGAATTCATTGTGCCCACCGACGTTGTGGTGGCCGGTAAGTTCGCGTCCGACGCTGACTACGAGACTGTCCCCGCGGACGGCATCGAGGGCAGCAGCTTCGGTGCCCGGGGCATCGGCCTGGACATCGGACCGGACTCTGCAGCCGCTTTTGCGGACCGCATCAAGGGCGCCAAAACGGTGTTCTGGAACGGGCCCATGGGCGTCTTTGAATTCGAAGCATTCTCCGGCGGAACCCGCGCCGTGGCCCAGGCCCTCACCGAGGTCGACGCGTTCACCGTGGTCGGCGGCGGCGACTCCGCTGCCGCCGTGCGGACGCTCGGCTTCGCTGACGACCAGTTCGGTCACATTTCCACCGGCGGCGGCGCCAGCCTGGAATATCTCGAAGGCAAGGAACTCCCGGGACTCAGCGTCCTGGACCGTTAGGCACCTGGACTGCCAAGTCCTCCGGCCGGCAGGGTGCCCGCGGGCACCCTGCCGGCCGCACACATATCAAGTACTTTTGGAGAACACGTGACTACGTCAACGAACGGCGCTTTTGACCGCACGCCTCTCATTGCAGGCAACTGGAAGATGAACATGGACCATGTCCAGGGCATCACCCTCCTGCAAAAACTGGCCTGGACCCTGTCCGACGCCAAGCACGACTACAACCGGGTTGAGGTGGCCGTCTTCCCGCCATTCACCGACCTCCGCGGCGTGCAGACCCTCGTCCAGGGAGATGAACTGGACATAGCCTACGGCGGCCAGGACCTCTCCCAGTTCGACTCGGGCGCCTACACGGGCGACACCTCCGGCCAGTTCCTGAACAAGCTGGGCTGCCGCTACGTCCTGGTGGGGCACAGTGAACGCCGCACCATCCACCAGGAATCCGACGAAGTGCTCAACGCCAAGGTCAAGGCAGCGTTCAAGCACAGTGTCACTCCGGTCCTTTGCGTGGGGGAAGGCCTGGAAATCCGCCAGGCCGGCACGCATGTCGAGCACACGCTGACACAGCTCCGGGCGAACGTCGCCGGTTTGACGGCCGAGCAGGCGGCAGAGCTTGTGGTGGCCTACGAGCCCGTCTGGGCCATCGGCACCGGTGAAGTGGCCGGGCCGGAGGACGCCCAGGAAATGTGCGCCGCCATCCGCGCGGAACTGGCCACGCTCTTCGGCGATGACGTTGCGGCGAAGATCCGTCTGCTCTACGGCGGCTCGGTCAAGGCCAATAATGTCGCCGCGATCCTGAAGGAACGCGACGTTGACGGCGTGTTGGTCGGCGGGGCAAGCCTCGATCCCGCGGAGTTTGCTAATATTGTCAGGTTCGAGAGTCACCTGGTGACGGACTAGTCCGTCACTCAGCTCCAGGCTCCCGCAATTCCAATCTTCTGAAAGGCCGTCGTGGACGTTCTTCATGTCATTCTGCAGATTCTCCTGGGCATCACCAGCCTTCTGCTGACCCTGCTTATCCTCCTCCACAAGGGCCGGGGTGGCGGGCTGTCGGACATGTTCGGCGGCGGTATGAGTTCCGGCCTCAGCTCCTCCGGCGTGGCCGAGCGGAACCTGAACAGGTTCACGGTGATTCTGGGCGTTACCTGGGGCGTCGTGATCATCGCCCTTGGCCTGTTCATGCGCTTCAGCGGCGCAGGGGACTCATAGCTCCTGCAACTGATCGTCGCCCGGCACTGCCGCGATGGGGATCTCCGAACTAAACTGTGGCTGTTGGCTTCCAACAGCCACAGTTTTGTGTTTAAGCAGCCAGGAGTCCCGATGGTACATAGTGCGTCAGCGTTCCGCGGCACCCGGGTGGGTGTCACAGAAGGAGCCGGTCCCAAGAACCAGTCAGAAGCGGCCTCGGGCGAGAGGGTGCCCCGTATCAGGGTTTCCTTTTGGTGCGCCAAGGGGCATGAGACCCAGCTTGTTTTCCTGCGGTTGCCGGAGGAGCAGCTTCCCACGGTCTGGGACTGCCGGCGCTGCGGGGCTCCGGCATCACGGTACGGCAAGGAAGCCGACCTGCCGGACCCGCTGGACGAAGGCTTCAAGAGCCACCTTGAATACGTTAAAGAACGGCGCTCCGACCAGGACGCCCAAGCTGTCCTGGCCGGAGCGCTGGAAAGGCTACGCGCCGGCGGCGTCCTTCCGGACGAGCTGCTGCGGGACGCGTGACGCTGCGTTTTCGTCGATAAGCCACAGCGTGCGGGATGTTCCCCGCGGGCCTGCCGCCGGTACCTGTACCGGGTTGGCGCCCGCCAGGGCCAGGCCCACCGCGCCAGCCTTGTCCTCGCCCGCCACCACCATCCAGACCTCGGCAGCAGTGTTTATGGCGGGAAGCGTGAGCGAGATCCGCTGGGGCGGCGGCTTGGGGGAATTGCGGACGCCAACGACTGTCCGCTCCTTCTCCCGGATTCCGCCCTGCTCCGGGAAGAGCGAGGCAATGTGGGCGTCCGGGCCAACGCCCAGCAGCACAACGTCCAGCCGCGGCAGTACTCCCGGTTCGTCCGGACGGTCGTCGGACATGTCGGCAGCGTGTTCGGCCTGGGCTGCTTCCCGGAGCCTGCGCGCGTAGTCCTCGGCGGCTTCTTCGGGCGTGTCGAAGTCATCCGAGGAGGCAGGCTGGTTGATCCTTGCAGGATCAACCGGAATGCTCGACAGGAGTGCAGCAAACGCCTGCCTGGTGTTCCGGTCGGGATGGTCCGCGGCAACAAAGCGCTCGTCACCCCACCAAAAGTTCACCCTGGACCAGTCGACGGCCGGCGCTGCCGGAGAATCCGCAACAGCCTTCAGCGTTCCGATGCCTACTGTGCCGCCGGTCAGCACCACCGTGGCCTCACCGTGCTTGTCCTGCACATCCACCAGCTTGGTGATCAGGCGGGCCGCAATGGCGGCCATCAGGACGGACGAATCAGGATGGATGCTAACTCTTGGCTCAACGCTCACTGGGTCGGACACTCCTTAGATTGGTACGTGGCAGTCCAATAGTAATCACTTCGCCGAACACTTCGTCGGGGTCGAGGCGGCGGAGCTCTTCGGCGAGGCAGTCTTTGAGGCTGCGGCGTGGGAGGGAGATGCGTTGGGCGGGCTGTCCGGGCTGGGTGAGTTCGGCGACGGAGAGTCCGGGGCGGAAGAGCTGGACGTCGCCGGTGTGGCGCGTGAGCCGGACCCGGCGGATACCGGTGCCGGCGGGGTCCGCGACGATGGTCACAGGCGCGTCCAGGGCCAGGGTAAGCCATGCCGCCAGCAGGATGGTGGACGGGGAGTCGGAGGCGCCTTCGACGGCCACGGCGGTCACGGGGGAGGAGTCCACCTGGTCCAGGACTGCCGCGAGCTGAATCCGCCAGTTGGTCAGCCGGGTCCAGGCGAGGTCGGTGTCCCCGGCCTTGTACGTGGCCCGGATGTTCTCCAGCGCGGCCTGGGGATCGGTTTCGTTCGCGGAGTCGGTGATCCGGCGGTGCGCGATCCGGCCCACGGAGGTTTCGCAGGCGTTCTTCGGTGCCCCGTGCGGCCACCAGGCCACGATCGGCGCGTCCGGCAGGAGCAGGGCCGCGACCAGGGATTCGCTTTCGTGGGCGAGCTCGCCGTAGCCGCGGAGCACGATGACCTCGGACGCGCCGGCGTCACCGCCGACCCGGATCTGCGCGTCGAGCCGGTTCGGGGCGGTCGCCCCGGCGTCGGCGAGGACGATGATCCGGCAGGGGTGTTCGCGGCTGGCCTCGTTCGCGGCCTCGATCGCTTCTTCCTCGAGCCCGGACCGGGTGACGACCACCAGGGTCAGGACCCGGCCCAGGGCGATCACGCCGCCCTGCTCACGCAGGGACATAATCTTCTTGGAGATCTTCGAGGTGGTGGTGTCAGGCAAATCTACAATCATGGCCTTCTCCAGGTTCGTCCGTCACGGGCCAGCAGTTCATCGGCCGAGGCAGGGCCCCAGGACCCCGGGGCGTAGGGCTCCGGCTGCTCTTTGAGTCCGGCCCAGTAGTCTTCAAAGGGGTCCAGGATCTTCCAGGACAGCTCCACCTCCGCGTGCCGCGGGAACAGCGGCGGCTCGCCCAGGAGCACATCGAGGATGAGGCGCTCATAGGCTTCGGGGCTGGACTCGGTAAAGGAATGCCCGTAGCCGAAGTCCATGGTCACGTCCCGGACTTCCATCTGCGTGCCCGGGACCTTGGACCCGAACCGGATCGTCGCACCCTCATCGGGCTGGACCCGGATCACCACGGCATTCTGGCCGAAGTCATCCTCACCATGGTCACGGAACAACAGGTTCGGGGCGCGCTTGAACACCACCGCGATCTCCGTCACCCGCCGGCCCAGGCGCTTGCCCGCACGCAGGTAGAACGGCACGCCGGACCAGCGGCGGGTATGGATGTCCACCCGGATAGCCGCGAACGTCTCCGTCTTTGAATCCGCCGGGATGCCCTCTTCCTCCAGATAGCCCTGGACCTGTTCCCCGCCCTGCCAGCCACCGGCGAACTGCCCGCGCGCCGAATGCGTCGACAAATCCTCCGGGAGCTTGACCGCGGCAAGGACCTTTTCCTTCTCCGCCCGCAGATCATCGGCGTTGAAGGAAATGGGCTCCTCCATGGCCGTCAAAGCCAGCAGCTGGAGCAGGTGGTTCTGGATCACGTCGCGGGCAGCGCCCACACCGTCGTAATACCCGGCGCGGCCGCCCGTGCCGATGTCCTCGGCCATCGTGATCTGGACGTGGTCCACATAATTGGCGTTCCACAACGGCTCGAACAACTGGTTCGCGAAACGCAGCGCCAGGATGTTCTGGACCGTTTCCTTACCCAGGTAATGATCGATCCGGAACACCGCATCCGGCGGGAAGACCGACTCCACAATGTCGTTCAGCTGCCGGGCCGAGTCCAGGTCATGCCCGAACGGCTTCTCGATCACCACCCGCCGCCACTTCTCACTCTCAGCCTGCGCGAGGCCGTGCTTGGACAGCTGGCGGCAGACCTGTTCAAACGCCTTCGGCGGGATCGAGAGGTAAAACGCGTGATTGCCCCGCGTTCCGCGCTGCTCATCCAGCTCAGCGATCGTGTCACCCAACCGCTCAAAGGCGTCATCGTCGTCGAACTCGCCCTGGACAAAACGGATACCCTCAGCGAGCTGGTTCCACACCGCCTCATCAAACGGCGTCCGCGAGTACGACTTCACCGACGCCTTCACCTCAGCAGCGAACTCCGCATCACTCCACGGACGGCGGCCGAAACCCACCAACGCGAAACTCGGCGGCAACAGCCCCCGGTTCGCCAGGTCATACACGGCCGGCATGAGCTTCTTACGGGCAAGATCCCCGGTCACCCCGAAGAGCACCAACGACGACGGACCGGCAATCCGATTCAGACGACGGTCACGGGGATCCCGGAGCGGATTCCGCCCTGATCGCCCGGAACGCGTCGCGGAATTCCTGCCGTTTTCAGTTTCTGGCATGTTTGCTGTTGAGCCTTAGTTTTCGGTGACGGAAGCTGACCGGGCTGCGAGTGCTGCAATGATCTCCTGCAGCTGTGCAACTCCGGCGGCGCGGTCGGTCAGGTGCAGTCGCAGGACAGGGCGGCCATGGCCGGCCAGGACCTGGGCGTCGCCCGCGGCCTGGGCGGAAATCAGTTCCCCGAACGTGAACGGACGGTCCGGGATGGCCAGGTCTTCCGCAGGAGCGGCCGTGACCTGGAGAAAGACTCCAATGGCGGGTCCGCCCTTGTGGAACTGCCCGGTGGAGTGCAGGAACCGCGGGCCCCAGCCAAACGTGACGGGACGGCCGCTTACGCCGGCAAGCGGGTCGCGGATGCCTTCCAGCTCTGCGAAGGCCAGCCGGTCAAAGTAGGCATGGACGCTGAGGTAGCTGTCGTCGTCGAGCGTTCCAAGGAGGGCGCCGACGGCTTCCTCCGCGGTGGCTGCCCCACGGAGCCAGTCACCGCCGCGGACCTCAACGGCGCCGTCCACGAAGGCGGCAGGGGTCGGTTCGGGCTGGGCATCCAGCAGGCCGCGGGCGGCAACCTTGGCTGCCTCCACGTCCGGCTGGTCATACGGGTTGATGCCCAGGAGGCGCCCGGCCACGGCAGTGGCGAACTCCCACACCATCATCTGGGTGGCCAGGCCGCCCGCGATGGCTACCTCGTTGTCACCGAGTTCGACGTCGGCATCCGCGGCTACCAGCCGCACCACCAGGACGTCCGCGGCGCCGGAGGTGACCTCCGGCGACGTCAGTCCGGCAACCACCGGCAGGACGCCGGTACCGAGCTTGCCGGTGGATTCGGCGATGAGCTGTTCGGCCCAGTCCGCGAAGCCCACAATGCCTGAGCCGTCCTCGGCGATGACAATCTTGTTGCGCAGCGGGTTGGTTCCGCCCAGGGCTGTTCCGAGGGCCAGACCGATGTTCTCGGCGGCGTCCTCGTTCAGGATCTCGGCGGCTTCCTCGGCCTCATCCAGGAAGGCCTGGATATCCACACCGGCCAGGCCCGAGGGGACCAGCCCGAATGCGGTGAGGGCCGAGTAGCGGCCGCCCACGTTCGGATCGGCGTTGAAGACGGCGCGGTAGCCGGCCTCACGCGATGCCTTATCCAGCGGGGAACCGGGATCGGTGACGATGATGATCCGGCTCTTCGCTTCGATGCCGGCCTCGGTGAAGGCGTGCTCGAAGATCCGGCGCTGGGAGTCGGTCTCCAGGGTTGAACCGGACTTGGACGAAACCACAATCGCGGTTTCGGCCAGCCGGTCTGCGAGGGCAGCACGGACCTGGTCGGGGTCGGTGCTGTCCAGCACTGTCAGCTCGACGCCAGCGGTGCCGGCGATGACCTCGGGAGCCAGCGAAGATCCGCCCATGCCGCAAAGCACGATGCGGGTCACGCCGTCAGCCTTGAGGGCATCACGGAGCTCGAGGATGCCGGCCACAAGGGCCTGTGAGACGGTGGCCGCCTCCACCCAGCCGAGGCGGACAGCGGACTCGGCCTCGGCGTCGGGACCCCACAGGGTGTGGTCCTTGGCGAAGATCCGGGTGGCGATGCGGTCCGCCACGAGGGCGGGCAGGTGCTGCTCGAGTGCCTGCTGCGCGGCACCGGTGGCGTCGTAGCTGAGAGTGCTCATAGTGGGTTAGGAGGCCTTCCGTGCGGCGGCAAGGGCACCTTCGACGTCGCCCAGGAGTTCCTTCCAGCTGGCCACGAACTTGTCCAGGCCTTCGGATTCGAGGAGGGCGACAACCTCGTTGTAGGAGATGCCCAGTGCGTCCAGCGCGTCCAGCGTGGCGTTGGCCTCGGTGTACGTGCCGGAGACGGTGTCGCCGGTGACGACGCCGTGGTCGAACGTGGCATCGAGGGTCTTCTCCGGCATGGTGTTCACGACGCCGGGGGCGGCCAGTTCGGTCACGTACAGGGTGTCCGGGTAAGCCGGGTCCTTGACGCCGGTGGAGGCCCACAGCGGACGCTGGGGGAGGGCGCCGGCTTCAGCCAGCAGTGCCCAGCGTTCGGTGGCGAAGAGCTCCTCGTAGACCTGGTAGGCCAAGCGTGCGTTGGCCACGCCTGCCCTGCCCTTGAGGGCCTTGGCCTCGTCGGTGCCGATGACGTCAAGGCGCTTGTCGATTTCGGAGTCCACGCGGGACACGAAGAACGACGCGACCGAGTGGATCTTGGACATGTCGTGGCCGTTGTCCTTGGCCTGCTCCAGGCCTGACTGGAAGGCGTTGATGACTGCGCGGTAGCGCTCGAGCGAGAAGATCAGGGTCACGTTGACGCTGATGCCCTCGGCCAGCGTCGCGGTGATCGCTTCGAGGCCTTCGAGCGTGGCCGGGATCTTGATGTGGACGTTGTCCTTGTTGACCTTCTTGTACAGGTGCTTGGCTTCGGCAATGGTGCCGGCAGTGTCCCAGGCAAGGCGCGGGTCAACTTCGATGGACACGCGGCCGTCAACACCGTTGGTGGCTGCTGCCACCGGTGCGAAGAGGTCGCAGGCGTCGGCGACGTCGGTGGTGGTGATTTCGAAGATGGTCTCCTCGACGCTGGCGCCGGCTGCTGCCTGCGCCGCGATGATGGCGTCGTAGTCCGTGCCGGCCGTGATGGCGGCGTGGAAGATGGACGGGTTGGTGGTCACACCAACAACGTTCTTCTCTTCGATCAGCTTCTGCAGCGTGCCGGTCTCAAGGCGGCTGCGGGAAAGGTCATCGAGCCAGATGGATACTCCGGCGTCGGAGAGCTGCTGTGTAGGGGTAGTCATGGTGATATCTCCTAAAATCTGGTTCAGGCCTGCAGGCCAGCGAGGGAGTCCTTGGCAGCGGCGGCGACAGCCACCGCGGTGATGCCGAACTCCTGGAAAAGGCGCTTGTAGTCGGCGGAAGCGCCATAGTGCTCGAGCGAGATGGAACGTCCGGCGTCGCCGACGAATTCCCTCCAGCCCAGGGCCAGCCCGGCCTCGACGGAGACCCGGGCCTTGACGGCAGCGGGGAGCACGGACTCGCGGTAAGCGGCGTCCTGCTTGTTGAACCACTCCACGCACGGCATGGAGACGACTCGGGCAGCGATGCCTTCAGCCTGGAGGGCTTCGCGGGCCTGGACGGCCAGCTGGACCTCGGAGCCGGTGCCGATCAGGATCACGTCGGCGGGCACGGTGGCGCCGTCCTTGGAAGCTTCAGCCAGGACGTAGCCACCCTTGGCCACACCGGAAACGGAACCGAACGTGTCGCCGTCGGCTTCGCCTTCACCGCGGGCATAGGTGGGGATGTTCTGGCGGGTCAGGACAATGCCGGCAGGGTTCTCGTGGTTCTCCAGCATGGTCTTCCATGCCACCGCGACCTCGTTGGCATCGCCGGGGCGGACCACGTCCAGGCCCACGATGGCGCGCAGGGAAGCGAGCTGTTCCACCGGCTGGTGGGTGGGGCCGTCTTCGCCCAGGCCGATGGAGTCGTGCGTCCAGACATACAGGGACGGAACACCCATCAGGGCGCCGAGCCGGATGGCGGGCCGCTGGTAGTCGCTGAAGATCAGGAACGTGCCGGAGAACGCGCGGGTCCGGCCGTGCAGGGCAATGCCGTTCACGATCGATGCCGCGGCGTGCTCACGGATACCGAAGTGCAGGACCCGGCCGTAGGGGTTGCCGGACCAGGTATCGGTCTGCTTGGAGGCGGGCACGAACGACGGCGAGCCTTCGATGGTGGTGTTGTTGGACTCGGCGAGGTCGGCGGAGCCGCCCCAGAGTTCCGGCATGACCGGTCCGAGTGCGTTCAGGACCTTGCCGGAAGCGGCGCGGGTGGAGACGTCCTTGCCGGCCGGGAAGACCGGAAGCGCGGCGTCCAGGCCGTCGGGCAGTTCGCGGGCCTCGATGCGCTGCAGGAGTGCAGAGCCTTCGGGGTTGGCGGCCTGCCAGGCGTTGAAGGACTCTTCCCATTCCTTCTTGGCAGCGGCGCCGCGGTCCACGACGGAGCGGGCGTGGGCCAGGACTTCCTGGTCAACGTCGAAGGACTTGGCGGGGTCGAAGCCCAGGACGGACTTCAGGCCTGCGACTTCCTCTGCGCCCAGGGCTGAACCGTGGATCTTGCCCGTGTTCTGCTTCTTGGGCGCCGGGTAGCCGATGATGGTGCGCAGCGAGATGATGGACGGCTTGGACGTCTCGGCCTTCGCGGCGAGCAGCGCGGAGTAGAGCTCCTGGACGTCTTCGACGTATTCGCCTGTCTCGGTCCAGTCGACGCGCTGGGTGTGCCAGCCGTAGGCCTCGTAGCGCTTGAGCACATCCTCGGTGAAGGAGATGTCGGTGTCATCCTCGATGGAGATGTGGTTCTCATCGTAGACAACTACAAGGTTGCCCAGTTCCTGGTGGCCGGCCAGCGAGGACGCCTCGGACGTCACGCCTTCCTGCAGGTCCCCGTCGGAGGCGATAACCCAGATGGTGTGGTCGAAGGGGCTTTCGCCGGCCGCAGCATCGGCGTCGAACAGGCCGCGCATCCGGCGCTGGGAGTACGCGAACCCGACCGACGAGGCCAGGCCCTGGCCCAGCGGCCCGGTGGTGATCTCCACACCGGCAGTGTGCTTGTACTCCGGGTGGCCCGGCGTCAGGGAATCCCAAGTGCGAAGCGCCTCAAGGTCCTTCAGTTCCAGGCCGTAGCCCGACAGGAACAGTTGGATGTAAAGGGTCAGCGACGTGTGGCCGGGAGACAGGATGAAACGGTCGCGTCCCAGCCAGTCCGGGTTGCGCGGGTCGTGGCGCATCAGCTTCTGGAAGAGAAGGTAGGCGGCGGGCGCCAGGCTCATGGCCGTGCCCGGGTGGCCGTTACCGACCTTCTCGACGGCATCCGCAGCCAGAACGCGGATGGTGTCCACCGCGCGCTGGTCCAAGCTGGTCCATGACAGTTCTTGCTCTTCCAAATGTGGCACGAAAACCGGGCCCCTCTCTGTGCTGATGGTGGGCGGTACGCGGGATCCGTTTCGGGGCACGCTATGGTGCCCGCTGCGGTGTGTACCAGCCGTTCACCATCGAAACGTTGATCTATCATTCAGCAGGGCTATGGGAACGCGTTATCCAACGCTTTTCTGCCGCTTGCTGATCTGGTGACAGCTTAGCTCGATTCCACTCTGCGGTCAGTGCAAATCTCACCTTTTGGACGCAATTTCCCCTTATGTGAATCGCCATTTCGTGAGGTTGAGTTAATCTGCTCGAATCACCCTGCGCGCAATCATCAGGGCCTAATCAGGGGGCATCTGTTACAAATGCGCACGGTATGATATTTGGAGGCCGACGCCGGTAGCCGAGCCCTTTAGGGGCGGCTGGGGAGCCGGGGCGTTGCCGGGACCTCTTCTGATGACCATTGGCGGGCTGCCCGGCGAACGGCCGCAAGACACAGCTGCACCGCCAGACAGAACTGCCAACCAGAACGGGTGACTGCCACCGTGAGCACAACAGATACGCCGCTTAATGCTTCCCGCACCAGAGGGGGAGCCGGGTTCGCCCGTAAGGCCAAGGCGTATTTCGCCCTCACCAAGCCGCGTGTCATTGAGTTGCTGCTGGTCAGCACCCTGCCCACCATGATCTACGCCGAGCGCGGCTTCCCGCCGATCGGTCTGATCCTGGCCACGCTGGTCGGCGGCGCGTTTGCTGCCGGCAGTGCCGGTGCCTTCAACTGCTACCTTGACCGCGACATCGACAAACTGATGCACCGGACCGAGAACCGTCCGCTCGTCACTGGCGAGGTGACGCCGCGCGAGGCGCTGGTGTTCTCCTGGCTGCTCGGGGCAGCCGCCATTGTTATTCTCTGGTTCGGCGCCAACCCATTGGCCGCGTGGCTCGGGTTGGCCGCAATTTTCTTCTATGTAGTCATCTACACCATCATCCTCAAGCGCCGCACCGCACAGAACATTGTGTGGGGTGGAGCTGCGGGCTGCTTCCCGGTGCTGATTGCATGGGCCGCCGTGACCAATACCGTCGAATGGCCGGCCGTCATCCTGTTTATGGTCATCTTCCTCTGGACGCCGCCGCACTACTGGCCGCTTTCCATGCGTTACGGCGAGGACTACCGCAACGCGAACGTGCCCATGCTTGGGGCAATTGCAGGCGCCAAGGTGGTTTCCGTCCAGGTGGTCCTCTACGCCTGGGCCATGGTGGCCTGCTCGCTGCTGATGGTCCCCGCCGGTGGCGCGGGCTGGGTCTACACGGCCACGGCAGTGTTGGCGGGTGCCTGGTTCCTGTCCGAGTCGCACTCCCTGTACAACCGGGCGCAGCGCGAGGACATCTCGGACAAGCGCGCCATGAAGGTCTTCCACGGCTCCATCAGTTACCTGACGCTGTTGTTCATCGCATTGGCCGTGGATCCGTTCGTTGGATCAGCGATCATCGGTTAACAGCACCCCCACCCAACGCTCTCTCACTTAACGTGGGTTTTTTACCGATCCTCTATCAGTACCTGCAGCTTTCTTAGCGACCCTCTCTCACCAACGGTGAAGGAGGGTCGCTTTTGTGTCTCCAGGAGGTAAGGGAAGATCCTGCGAACCACCGCAGGGAATGAGAGAGGGTCTGCCGATTCCATGCATTAAATGAGAGAGCGTCCTTACATGCGGGGCGCCACGGTTCGTCGCGAACCGTGGCACTCCGTCGGGGCAAAAAGCGGTGGAGGTTACGTGACCGGGCTCGAACGGGCGAGGTCGGCGGAGTTTGTTGCCGCGCTCATCAGCAGCGCCGCCCCCAGCATGTGGGCGCCCACCAGCAAGGCGGGGATGCCGTTGTAGTACTGGGTGAAGCCGATGACGGCCTGCAGCAGGGTCACGGCAAGCAGCAACAGGACGGACGTGCGGAACGGGCCATGGATCCGGCGGACAATCACCAGCACCAGTGCGAACAGTGTTCCGGCCGTGATCACATACGCCGGAACGGCATGGATGTGGGAGAACAGGTCCCAGTCCAGGCCGTTGCGGGGAGCATCGGCGTCACCGGCGTGGGGACCGGAGCCGGTCACCACTACGCCGAGCATTACGGCGAGGGCGGAGAAAAGCCCGACGGCGGCAGTCACCGGACGCATGACGCCCGGCAACGCGGGGAGCTGGACGCTGGCGTGGCGGCCAGTCCTGCTGTAGGCCCGGTTGACGAGCAGCGTGGCAATCACCACAAGGGCCATGGAAACGAGGAAGTGCAGGCCCACCACCCACGGATTGAGGTTGGTCAGCACGGTGATGCCACCGATCACCGCCTGTGCCGGGATGCTGGCCAGCAGGCCCAGCGCCAGCAGGAAGAGGTCCCGGCGCTCCTTGCGAAGGTTCCACAAGTACACAAGCATGGCCAGCGCAACCGCCGCCAGGGCAAACGTCAGGAGCCGGTTGCCGAACTCAATGAAGCCGTGGATCCCCATTTCGGCCGTGTTGACCAAAGAGGTCTCGGTGCAGCGCGGCCAGGTGGGGCAGCCGAGGCCGGATGCAGTCAGCCGCACCGCGCCGCCGGTCACCACTAGCAGCGTCTGGCCAACCAGGGACGCCACCGCGAGGCGGCGGACACTGGCGTCCACGGTTCGGGGCAGCCTCGCGATAAGGCGGCCGGCGATCTGGGGGAGGCGTGAAGCCGTGCTCACGGATATCTCAATTCCACTTGAACCAACGGATGGCTGCTGCTCCGGCAAGAACCGTCCAGAGCAGCAGGATAAGCGCGGCGCCGCCGTTCAACGAGCCGTGCAGGAAAGCTTCGCGCATGGCCTCGCCGAGTGCGCCGGAGGGCAGGTAGTGGACCGCTCCCTGCGCCAGTGCGGGCAGCCGTTCCGCGGGAATGACTATCCCGCCCAGGGCGCCCAGCAGGATCCACAGCAGATTGGTGATGGCAAGGGTTGCCTCGGGCCGGACTGTGCCTGCCACCAGGAGCCCCAACGCGGTGAACGCCACGGCGCCCAGGGCCAGCAGCGACAGCCCAGGGAGCCAGCCGGAGGCAGGCGGCTGCCAGCCCAACGGAAGCGCCACCAGCGTCACCACTGCCACCTGGAGGCAGAGCACCGCGAGGACCGCCAGCACCTTACCCGCGATGAGGCCTTCGCGGCCCAGGGGTGTGGTGGACAGGAACCGGAGAACACCGTACCGCCGGTCAAAGCCGGTGGCGATGCCCTGCCCGGTGAAGGCCGTGGACATGGCGCACAATGCCAGGATGCCGGGGACGGCCACATTGATGCGGCTGGCTCCGAAACCGTCCAGGAAAGGAGTGACGGTGAGCCCAATCAGCGCCAGAAGCGGCAGGACGACTGCAAGGATCAGCTGCTCGCCGTTCCGGAGCATCGTCAGTGATTCGTACTTACCCTGCAGCAGGATACGGCGCAGCAGCGTGGCTGGTGCTCCCTGGGCGGCGGTGGCTGCGGGAGCCGTCATCGGATGTCCTTTCCCGAGATGTCCAGGAAGACATCTTCCAGGCTTCGTGCCGCCAGGCTCATGGAACCGGGCATCACGCCGTGGGCTGCCCACCAGGCGGTCAACGACGCGAGATCGCGGGGTGTCAGTGCACCCGAGGCCACGTAGCTTCCGGCCCGTGTTTCAGAGACGGCGATGGCATCGGGCAGCACGCCGGTGAAATCCAGCCCCGGGGGAGCCTCGAACACCAGGGTGCGGACGTGGTCGGTGCCGGCCTCCACAGCCGGGTCCCGCTGCAGCAGCTGGGAAACTGTTCCCTCGGCGACGTTCCTGCCGGCGTCGATGATGTACACGTAGTCCGCCAGCCGCTGGGCGTCGTCCATCAGGTGTGTTGTCAGGATGATGCCCATCCCGGCCGCCCGCAGTTCCGAGATCAGCTCGAAGACCAGTTGCCGGGACTGGGGATCCAGGCCGGCGCTGGGCTCGTCCAGGAAAAGGACTTCCGGATTGCCGATCAGTGCTGCGGCGAGGGCCAGACGCTGCTTCTGCCCACCGGAGAGTCTGCGCACGCTGGTCCTGGCGAAAGTATCAAGGCCGAGCCGTTCCACCAGTTCGTCAACTGAGCGGGGCCGCGCGTACATTCCGGCGATGTGCCGCAGAAGCGGGATGGGACGGGCCGACGGCGGGAGGCCGCCGTCCTGAAGCATGACGCCTACGCGGGAGCGCAGGTCTGCGCCGGAACGGCCCGGATCCTGGCCGAGCAGCGAGATGCTGCCGCCGCTGCGCTTCTGCAGGCCCTGGGCGCATTCGATGGTGGTGGTCTTTCCGGCTCCATTGGCGCCCAGGAGGGCCGTGACCTGGCCGCGTTCGGCCATAAGGGATACGCCGTTGACCACCCGGAGCATTTTTCCGTCCAGGCTGGCCAGCGGACCAACATCCTTAATTAACCCGCTGATGGACAGAACCGGGGATTCGGGGGATCGCACCCCAGCATTCTACGCGATGTAGTACTGGCGGCCCTGCAGTGGACCCGGGCCGCAGGTCAGCCTGACCTTACTAGTACGGGGGAGTAAATTACGACATGATTGTGTTGTGTATTCCATGACCAATGCTCCTGCTGTGCCGTTTGCCGGGCACCGAGCGCCGCGTGCCGCCGCTGACCGCGGCCACGTGGCCGCTGTGCCGGTGGCGGACTCGGACGAGCGTACACGGGACCGGGTCCTTGGTGCCGTGCTTGAGCACGGCCCCATCAGCGCGGCGGAACTCGGCGACATGCTCGGTTTCACACCCGCCGCGGTCCGGAGGCATCTTGATCATCTGGCCCGCAGCGGGGTTATTGAGGTCAAGCGCGTGGCCAAGGCCGGCGCCGGCGCGGGACGTCCCGCCCGCCGCTACGTCCTGAGCTCGCAGGGCCAGTCCACGCTTGGCAACGATTACCTCGACATCGCTACCCTCGCGCTCAAGCAGCTCCAGGCAGTGGCGGGCGACGACGCCGTCCGCGCGTTCGCCGTCGAACGTTTTGCCGACATGGAACGCCGGTACGCACCCGAGGTCGAACAGGCCGGACCGGACATTACCGCCAGGGCGCAGGCACTGTCCGCGGCGCTGAGCCGGGATGGCTTCGTGGCGTCGGCCGCCTCGATAGAGGCCAAGGCCCCGCTGCCGGCAGCACTCTCCAGCGTCCAGCTGTGCCAGGGGCATTGCCCCATCCAGCAGCTCGCCGCCCAGTTCCCTGTCTTCTGCGATGTGGAGACCGAAGTGTTCTCCCGGCTGGTAGGCGTTGACGTACGCCGCCTGTCCACGCTGGCTCGCGGTGGACACGTCTGCACCACCCATATACCCACAGGCCGGCTGGTTGCCGGGGGACCCCGCGTCCCGCAGGCAGCCCCCGCCAGCCTGGATGAAGTAACCAACCATCAGCAAGAAAGGCCGTGATGACGGACCAACTATCAGAGAAAGCGGTAGCCGAAGACACTGTGATCTCGGAGATTCTGGAAAAGAATCCTGAGCTCCACGGCATCGGCACGTACGAGTACGGCTGGTCCGACAAGAACGACGTCGGCGCCAACGCCCGCCGTGGGATCAATGACGAGGTCGTCCGTGACATTTCGGCCAAGAAGAGCGAGCCCGAATGGATGCTCGATCTTCGGCTCAAGGGCCTGAAGTACTTCGACCGCAAGCCCATGCCCACCTGGGGTGCAGACCTCTCCGGCATCGACTTCGACAACATCAAGTACTTTGTGCGGTCCACCGAGAAGCAGGCCACCAGCTGGGAGGACCTGCCCGAGGACATCAAGAACACGTACGACAAGCTCGGCATCCCCGAGGCCGAAAAGCAGCGCCTGGTTTCCGGCGTCGCCGCCCAGTACGAGTCCGAGGTTGTCTACCACCAGCTGCGTGAGGACCTTGAAAAGCAGGGCGTCATTTTCCTGGACACCGACACCGCACTGCGCGAACATCCTGAGATCTTCCAGGAATACTTCGGCACCATCATTCCCGTGGGCGACAACAAGTTCGCGTCGCTGAACACGGCCGTCTGGTCCGGCGGTTCCTTCGTGTACGTCCCCAAGGGCGTCCACGTGGACATCCCGCTGCAGGCATACTTCCGCATCAACACGGAAAACATGGGCCAGTTCGAGCGGACCCTGATCATCGCCGACGAGGACTCCTACGTCCACTACATCGAAGGCTGCACCGCGCCGATCTACACCTCGGACTCGCTGCACTCCGCCGTCGTGGAGATCATCGTCAAAAAGGGCGCCCGCGTCCGTTACACCACCATCCAGAACTGGTCCACCAACGTGTACAACCTGGTGACCAAGCGTGCCATCTGCGAAGAAGGCGCCACCATGGAATGGGTTGATGGCAACATCGGCTCCAAGGTCACCATGAAGTACCCGGCCGTCTATCTGGTAGGCGAGCACGCCAAGGGCGAGACCCTGTCCATCGCGTTCGCCGGCGCCGGCCAGCACCAGGACACCGGCTCGAAGATGGTGCACATCGCGCCGAACACGAAGAGTTCCATCATTTCCAAGTCCGTGGCCCGCGGCGGCGGGCGTGCTGCCTACCGCGGCCTGGTTCAGGTCCGTGAAGGTGCGAAGCACTCGGCGAACACCGTCCGTTGCGACGCGCTGCTGGTGGATACCATCAGCCGTTCGGACACCTACCCGTACATCGACATCCGTGAGGATGAGGTGGTGATGGGCCATGAAGCAACTGTTTCCCGGGTCAGCGAAGAGCAGCTCTTCTACCTGATGTCCCGCGGCATGCGCGAAGACGAGGCCATGGCGATGATCGTCCGTGGTTTCATCGAGCCCATTGCCCGCGAACTCCCGATGGAGTACGCACTCGAGCTGAACCGCCTGATTGAACTGCAGATGGAAGGGTCCGTCGGATAACGATGACTGAAATCACTACTGAAAAGGCCCGCATCGGCGCGCCCTCGGCCCAGCCGTTTATCAACGGTTTCACGGAAGAAGGCGAAAGCCTGTCCCCGATCAACTCGGCCACGTCCAAGGCCCCGCTGGCCGGGGAAGCGGTCAAACGCCACTCGCACGGCGGCGGTGTGGGCATTCCGGACAGCTCACGAGCCGGTCGGCTGACCTCGTACAACCTGGCGGACTTCAAGCCGCTCACCGGGCTTGAGGAGGACTGGCGGTTCACCCCGCTCAAGCGCCTGCGCGGCCTGCACAGCGAGGTCCTGTCGGGGGCGGCTCCCACCGTCACCGTCAGCGGCCCGGAGCGGGTGACGGTCGAAACCGTGGCCCGCGGCGATAAGCGCATCGGTTCCGCCGGCATCCCGGAGGACCGCGTGTCCGCCAACGCCTGGGAGAACTTCAGCGAAGCCACCGTACTCACCATCCCGGCGGGGTTTGAAGCCGATGCCGAGATCACCGTCGTGATCGAAGGCACCTCCACGGAGGCAGCTGCCCAGCACGTGGTGATCGTCGCGGAGAAGTTCTCCAAGGCCATTGTGGTCCTGGGCCACCAAGGTACGGCTGTTGTGTCCGAAAACATCGAAATCGTTGTTGAAGACGGCGCCAACCTCACGGTTGTTTCGCTCCAGGAATGGAACGACGACGCCGTCCACGCCTCCTCCCAGCAGGCAAAGATCGGCCGCGACGCCAAGCTCAAGCACGTGGTGGTCAGCCTCGGCGGGGACCTGGTTCGCGTCACGCCGTCGGCCCGTTTCACCGCCCCGGGCGGTGAAGTGGAAATGTTCGGCCTGTACTTCGCCGACGCCGGCCAGCACCTTGAGCAGCGGCTTTTCGTTGACCACGCAGTGGCCAACTGCAAGTCCAACGTGCTGTACAAGGGCGCGCTGCAGGGCCGAAACGCCCACGCCGTGTGGGTAGGCGACGTCCTGATCCGCAAGGAAGCCGAAGGCACCGACAGCTACGAGGCCAACCGCAACCTGCTGCTCACGGACGGCGCCCGCGCCGACTCCGTGCCGAACCTCGAGATCGAGACCGGCCTGATCAAGGGTGCCGGCCACGCCAGCGCCACCGGCCGGCTGGACGACGAGCACCTGTTCTACCTCATGGCCCGCGGCATCCCCGAGGATGTTGCCCGCCGCCTGGTGGTCCGTGGCTTCCTGCACGAGATCATCCAGCAGATCAAGGTACCGGCCCTCGAAGAGCGGCTCACCGAGGCTGTTGAGCGCGAACTCGCCGTGACGAACAACTAGACGGCGCGGAAAACAGATGACTGACCAGCCAAAGGGCGAATTTGTCTGCAAGACGGATGAAATCCAGCTCAAGCAGGCGCTCCGGATCCTGATCGATGACTACCCCGTAGCCATCGTGAAGGACTCCATGGGAGACATCCACGCCATCGGGGACACCTGCTCGCACGCGGACATCTCACTGTCCGAGGGCGAAGTGGAGGGCTGCATGATCGAGTGCTGGGGCCACGGCTCCCAGTTCGACCTGCGCAGCGGTGAGCCGCTCCAGCTCCCCGCCTACGATCCCGTCCCGGTGTTCGCCGTCGAGATCGTCGGCGACGAGGTCTACGTGGACTTCACGAACGTGCTCAACGGAGCGGAAGCCCCGAACTTCAGCTAGCAGCATCAACCGGGCAGATCAGCCGCGAGCAGCAATACCAAGCAACAGAACCAAACTTCCAGATACAGACCGCACCACCGCCGGAGGGCGCGGTGCAGAGGAGAACAAGACCTATGTCTACTCTTGAGATCAAGGACCTGCACGTCAGCATTGACACGGAGCAGGGCACCAAGGAGATCCTGAAGGGCGTCAGCCTGACCATCAAGACCGGTCAGACCCACGCCATCATGGGCCCCAACGGTTCGGGCAAGTCCACCCTGGCCTCCACCATTGCCGGGCACCCGCGCTACAAGGTCACCAGCGGAACTATCACGCTCGACGGCGAAGATGTCCTCGCGATGACCGTTGACCAGCGGGCCCGCGCCGGCCTCTTCCTGGCCATGCAGTACCCCGTGGAGGTCCCCGGTGTCAGCATGACCAACTTCCTGCGCACCGCCAAGACCGCCATCGACGGCGAAGCACCCAAGCTGCGTACCTGGACCAAGGACGTCAAGGCGGCCATGGCCCAGCTGCGCATCGACGCAGACTTCGCCGAGCGCAACGTCAACGAAGGCTTCTCCGGCGGCGAGAAGAAGCGCGTCGAGATCCTCCAGCTGGAACTCTTCAAGCCGAAGTTCGCCATCCTTGACGAGACCGACTCGGGCCTGGACGTTGACGCCCTGAAGGTTGTCTCCGAAGGCGTCAACCGTGCACACGAGGCGGGCAACATGGGCACGCTGCTCATCACCCACTACACCCGCATCCTGCGCTACATCAAGCCTGACTTCGTCCACGTCTTCGTCGACGGCCAGGTTGTCGAAGAGGGCGGCCCGGAACTGGCTGACCGCCTCGAAGACGAAGGCTACGACCGGTACGCGACGGGCGCCGGTGCAGCCACCATCGCTGCTGCCGCACAGGCCTAGATAGGACTTGCCATGACCGAAATCAATGTGGCCCGCACGGGCCTCGAAGATGTCGAAGAGGCACTCAAGGACGTCATCGACCCGGAACTCGGTGTGAACATCGTGGACCTCGGGCTGCTGTACGGTCTGAAGTACTCCGACGACGACGGCGCGCTGCTGATCGACATGACGCTCACCACGGCCGCCTGCCCGCTCACCGATGTCATCGAGGAGCAGGTAGGCAAGTCCCTTGACGGCGTCGTTGACGACTGGCGCCTGAACTGGGTGTGGATGCCGCCTTGGGGTCCGGAGCGGATCACCGACGACGGCAAGGACCAGATGCGCGCCCTCGGCTTCAACATCTGATCCCCACCGCCTCCCTAGCCTCGCTTCGCTCGGCCAGGGAACCCTGGCGGCGTGGGCCCTGACATGAAAAGTACGACGACGGCCGGTCACCTCCCCAGCGGAGGTAGCCGGCCGTCGTCGTACTTGTCTAATTGGTTCTGCCGCCGGCCGCGGATCCTGTCAGAGGGTGGCCGCCGAGAATGTGTCGCACTGGTTGATGTCGCCGGTCTGGTAGCCGGTGTAGAACCATTTCTGCCGCTGTTCGCTGGATCCGTGCGTCCAGGCCTCGGGCGAGACCTGTCCGGTGGCGGCTTCCTGGATCCGGTCGTCGCCCACCGCTGACGCTGCGGACAGGGCATCGTTCAGGTCCTGCTGGGTGATCGGTTCCAGGAACGGCTGGCCGTCGGGTCCGGGCTGGGTTGAGGCGTGCTTTACCCAGAGGCCGGCATAGCAGTCGGCCTGAAGTTCCACGCGGACGGCACCGGACTCGGGCCCCTGCGGGTCCTGCTGCGCGCGGTCGATGTACCCCAGCACGTTCTGGATGTGGTGGCCGAATTCGTGTGCCACGACGTACTCCTGCGCCAGGGGACCGCCCGAGGATCCGAAGCGGTCCACGAGATCCTGGAAGAACCCGGGATCGAAGTAGGCGGTGCTGTCAGCCGGGCAGTAGAAGGGGCCCACCGCACTGGAAGCCGTCCCGCACGCGCTGTTGACGGCCTGGTCGAAGATCACCGTTTCCGGCTGCGGGTACTGCACGTTGTATTGCTGGAGATACGCCGGCCAGAACGCGTTCAGGCTGTTCACCGTGCCGGTGATCCGGCAGTCCAGCCGCGCGTCGGCGTCGGCCCCCGTGGTGCAGGCCGGCGCCGTGCCCTGGTTCTGATCAGCCGTGCCCGCCCCGCCGGTCAGGCCTTCGAGCAAGGCGGGGTTGACGCCGAGGAGCACAGCTATCAGCAGGACGATTCCGCCACCGATGCCGCCGCCGACCTTGGCCCCACGGCCCATGCCACGCCGGTCCTGGACCTGGGAAGGGTCCAGCTGCACGTTGTCATTGAAGCTCATGAAGTCACAATAGCCCTTAGCGGCACCACCGAAGCGGAGTCCGGCCGGTAAAGTTGGGACGATGCCTTTTCTCGATAGAATCCAGCGCTGGGCCGAAGAACGCCCCCATGACACCGCCGTCGTAGTGGCGGGCAGGCGCCTGCGCTGGGCTGAGCTCCGGGACGCCGCCGCAGCCGCCCTTCCGGAGACAGCTGCCGTCACCGTCCTTGCGGAGGCCAACTCCGTCGACTTCGCCGCAAGGTTCGCCGCAGCCGTTGCCGGCCGGCGGCAATGCGCCGTCCTGGACCCGACCTGGCCGGAGTCCCTGCACCAGGAGATCGTTCAACGGCTGGCAGAGTCGGCCAAGCCCGGCATGGTTTCCGCAGCGGATGCCTTGGCGGACGGGCCGCCGGACTCGACGTTCCTGATCGGACTCACCTCCGGCACCACGTCAGTGCCCAAGGCGTTTACCCGGTCCAGGCAGTCCTGGCGGCAGTCCTTTGACGCGTCCGTTGCGTTCTTCGGCCTCGCCCAGGACGACGTCACGCTCGCGCCCGGGCCCTTGGCCGCCAGCCTTAACCTCTATGCCCTGGCTGAGTGCCTCTACGCCGGCTCCGAATTCCAGACGCTGGAGAGTTTCGACGTCGGTGATGTCCACGCCGCCATTACGCACGACGGCGTGACCCGGCTCATCCTCGTGCCCACCATGCTGCGGCTGCTCAGTGAGCGCGGCCTGACCGGCGGCGTGGATGCCTCCGGCATCCGTACCATCATCTGCGCCGGCTCGAAGCTGGACGCACGCACCCTCGAAGCGGCACGGCGCTGGGCGCCGAACGCCACCATCTTCGAGTACTACGGCGCGTCCGAACTGAGCTTTGTCTCCGGTGTGGGGCTGGCGGCGGGGGAGGTCCTGGACGCCGGGGGAACAGGCATCGGACACCCGTTCCCGGGCGTGGACGTCAGAATCCTGGATGATGAGGGTTCCGAACTGCAGGACGGCGAAGCCGGCAATATCTGTGTCCGCAGCGGCATGGTGAGCAACGGCTACCTGTGGGGTGACGACGGCCAGGCGCTGCGCTCCTTCAACGGCTGGTTCACGGTGGGGGACCAAGGCTACCTCGCCGACGGCGAACTGCACATCCTTGGCCGGCGCGCCGACATGATCCTGACCTCGGGAAAGAACGTCTATCCGCACGAAGTGGAACTCGCCCTGGCGGCCGTGCCGGGGGTGGCTGCTGCGGTGGCCGCCGGAATACCCGATGATCTCCGCGGCCAGCGGGTGGTCGCCGGCGTCGTTCCGTCCCATGGCGGAGTCACGGCCATGCAGCTGAAGGCCGGACTCGAAAACATCCTGCCGCGGGACAAGCGGCCCCACCAGTACTTCGCGCTCTCCGAACTTCCCATCACGGACCGTGGCAAGGTCAGCCGGAACATCCTGCTCGACTGGATCGGCTCCCAGGATCCCAGGGCGCGGCACCTTGACCGCTGACCTGCGGCCCCATGGCATGCCGCCCGGCGACGTGCTGCCTGCGGACCGGCAGCCCGTGATCATAGCGGCGCGGCGTACCGCGGTCCGGCGCGCCAACGGTGCACTGAAGGAACTGCGTGCGCACCAGCTTCTCGCACCGGTCCTGGTCAACCTCCTGGCAGACTCCCACGTGCCGGCCGAAGAAGTCACGGATGTGGTGATCGGCAACGCCGTGGGCGGCGGCGGCAACGTGGCCCGCCTGGCCCTGCTCGAGGCGGGCCTGCCGGTCGGTGTGCCGGGACTGACCGTTGACCGCCAGTGCGGGTCAGGCCTGGATGCCATCGTTCTGGCCGCCCGGCTGGTTGCTGCCGGCGGCAAACCCGTGTATCTAGCCGGGGGAGTGGAGAGCATCAGCACGGCTCCGCTGCGGGCCCACCGGAACGACGACGGCGAGCCTGACTTTTTTGCCCGGGCCCAGTTTGTGCCGCACAGCTTCGGCGACCCGGATATGGGGGTCGCCGCCGAGAATATAGCGGCCCGGTTCACGGTCAGCCGGGAGCGGCAGGATGCCTCCGCGCTGCGCAGCCACCAGCGGGCGCTGGCCGCGGCTAAAGCAGGCTTCTTTGCCGGCGAGATCACCACCCTGGAGACGTCCGCTGGACCCATCAGTGCCGACGACGGCCCCCGCCCTGGCCTGTCCGCCGCGGTTCTCAAGCGGTTCCCGCCCGCCTTTGTGCCGGGGGGCACTGTCACCGCCGGGAACTCATGCTTCGACGCGGACGCCGCTTCCGCCGTCGTCGTTACTTCATTGCAGCGGGCACGGGAACTGGGAGCCACAGACGGGCTCCTGGTGCTGGCCACGGACACTGCCGGTGTGGACCCGGAGCTGCTGGGGATCGGCGCAGCAGTTGCCGCGGAGCGGCTCCTGCAGGCGAGGGGGCTGTCAGCTGCCAGCGTGGACCTGGTGGAATTCAACGAAGCCTTCGCGTCCCAGACCCTGGCCTGCCTGGACCAGTTGGGCATTGATCCGGACCGGGTCAACGTCGACGGCGGGGCGCTGGCATTGGGCCACGCCTACGGGGCGTCCGGTGCGGTGCTGGTGACCCGGCTTCTCGCCCAGGCACGGCGGGCCGGGAACCATGGCTCCCTGGCGCTGGCCCTGATCAGTATTGCCGGCGGCATGGGCACGGCGGCGCTGCTGCGGTATGAGTTGCTGGCCGGAGACCACCTAGACTCCTAAGCCGCACACGACGGACCAAAGACCCGTCAGTCTTCCGCGTCGCCCAGCCCGCGGGCAGCCAGCGCTTCGCCGGTCTGGCGGGCGAAGGCCACGGTGGTGATGAAGACAGGCAGCACGAGGGCACGCGGGTTGCGCTCAAGCCCGCGGGCCCGGGCGGAATCCCTGACGTCTGCAAAGGCGCCGGCGATATACGGGATGCTGCGGAGCATGATGGCGATGGTCAGCGCAAAACGTTCAGGGTCCGCGCCGAAGCGGCGGAATGGCGTGGCCAGCGACACCACGCCGTCCAGGATCCGCTGCATGGGCGTGGTGGCCATCAGCAGGGATGCCGCCACCACGCAGACCAGGATGTTCAGGACAATCCGGGCGGCTGTGGGTCCGCCGAGCTGCCACCACTGGAACAGGCCGATGACCACCAGCACCAGCGCAACAGGACGGACAGCACTCACGAGGCGCCGGGCTCCGGCGCCGGTCAGGAGAAAAAGTGCGCCGAGCGCGGCCAGGACCGCGGCGGAGACCAGCCAGTCGACCACCAGGAAAGACACCAGGCCGCAGCCCACCACCAGCAGGAATTTCAGTGCCAGCGGCGTCCGGTGGATGATCGAATTCCCCGGGACGTAGTTGGCCAGCAGGAAGCCGTGCCCTCTCACGACGCAGCCAGTCCGTTGGTGACCAGCGCCCGGTACGCCTCGACTGCCGCCGCCGCGCCGCCGTCGAACACCACGCGCCCTGCCTCCACCACCAGCACGCGGTCCATCTCCAGGGCGAGGTCGAGGTCGTGTGTGGACATCACGATCTGCTGGTCGAGGACGGACAGCGTGCGGCGCAGGAGTTCTCGGTTCCGGAGGTCCAGGAGGGTGGACGGTTCATCCAGCACCAGGACAGCGGGGTTTACGGCCAGCACAGCGGCGAGGGCCATCAGCTGGCGTTCGCCGCCGGAGAGTTCGTAGATGCTTTGGTCCGCGAGCGGCAGCAGGCCGAGGCGCTCCAGGGCCGCTTCAGCCAGCCGGCGGCGCTCCGCCCCGTTGCGGACCGGGCGGCGCAGCGAAAGCTCCACGTCCTCGCGCCCAGTGGGCATCACCAGCTGCGACAAAGGATCCGTGAAGACGAACCCCACTTGCCTGCGGACCGCACGCACAGCACGGACGGTGTCGGCGCCGTCCACCGACACTGCGCCGGAACTTGGCTGGACCAGGCCGTTAATCATTCGCAGCAGCGTGGACTTACCGGACCCGTTGGCCCCGATCACGCCGATGCGCTGTTCGGTCAGCTCAAGCGTGACGTCCTGGAGCAGGGACTTGGGTTCCGGGCGGTTGTCAACGGCAACGGCCACGGATACCTGCCGGAATGAAATGGTTGCCATGGCGGGACTAGTTGTTAATCCGCTTCACCCGGCGGACCAGGACGTCGGGAAAAGCCCGGTGCAGTGCCACGGCGATCACTGCGGCGAGGATGTTCTTAATCACGTCACCGGGGTAGAAGATCAGGTCTGCGAGGAAGGCTTCACCCAGTGACGCTTTGGTGTTCAGTGCGATTCCGGCAACTCCGAGCGTGTGCACGATAGCGATGCTGGTGACCATCGCCGACGCGAAGAACCACAGCGCCCGGGCACGTGTTGTCCGCCGGATCACCACGGTGGCGAGCCAGCCTACAACGGCTGCTGCGATGGGGAAAGCAATGATGTAGCCGGCCGACGGCCCGGCCAGGATGCCCAGGCCGCTGCGGCCCTGGCTGAAGATCGGCAGGCCGGCCAGGCCCAGGAGGGTGTACAGGCCGACGGCGGCGAAACCCCGGCCCGGGCCCAGCATCAGTCCGTTGAGCATCACCGCAAGGGTCTGGAAAGTGATGGGGATGCCGAACACGTTCGCCGCGATGCCGGGCACCATGGCGGAGCCGGCAACGAGTGCCGCAAAGACGGCGATCAGGCCGAGGTCTGTGGCGTTCCAGCGGTTCCGGAGGCGGGAAGCGGTGCCGTTGACGGCAGTGTCAGTCTGGCTCATGGGTGTTCCTGTCGTGGTTGTACAAGCGAAGCATGGGGGTGATCCTGACGTTACCGGCCGCCGTCGGACGCCATTTTGTAGGGGACCTACTAAGCGGGACGCCCGGGACTGACGGCAGGGCACAAACGCTGAGTCAACGCACGACGGCGGTGCAGCGGTTATGGGGTCAAGCTGTGGCCGGTAGACTTGGAAAGGCCGTTCTGTCGGCCATTCTGCCGGCTGCTTCCAGACATCACCCGTTGAGCTGCGGCGTTTCCCTGTTGTGAAAGGCCTTACCTGCTGTGATTACTGTCCAGGATCTTGAACTGCGCGCCGGCGCCCGGCTCCTCATGGACCAGGTGAGCTTCCGCATCGACAAGGGCGACAAGATCGGCCTCGTCGGCCGTAACGGCGCAGGCAAGACTACCCTGACCCGCGTGCTCGCGGGCGAAGGGCAGCCCGCCGGCGGCAAGGTGACCCGCAGCGGCGAGATCGGCTACCTGCCGCAGGATCCTCGGACCCCGGACATGGAACAGCTGGCCCGCGACCGCATCCTCTCCGCCCGCGGCCTGGACATCGCCGTCAACAAGCTCAAGCAGACGCATGAGGACATGGCCAGCGAGGACACCGAGATCCAGCGCAAGGCGATGAACCGCTATGACCGGCTGGAATCCGAGTTCCTGGCCGCCGGCGGATACGCGGCCGAGGCCGAGGCCGCCGCGATCTGCTCCAACCTGGCCCTCCCGGACCGGTTGCTGAACCAGGCGCTCAAGACCCTGTCCGGCGGCCAGCGCCGTCGTGTGGAACTCGCCAGGATCCTGTATTCGGACGCCGAAACGATGCTCCTCGATGAGCCCACCAACCACCTCGACGCGGATTCCATCACCTGGCTCCGCGAGTTCCTGAAGAACCACCAGGGCGGCCTGATCGTGATCAGCCACGACACCGAGCTGCTCGAAGCCACCGTCAATAAAGTGTTCCTGCTGGATCCCAACCGCGCCAAGGTCGACTTCTACAACATGAACTGGAAGCGCTACCTGCTCCAGCGCGAAACGGATGAGCGCGCCCGTAAGCGTGAGCGAGCCAACGCCGAAAAGAAGGCCCAGGTCCTCATCGACCAGGCCAACAAAATGCGAGCGAAGGCCACCAAGGCCGTCGCAGCGCAGAACATGGCCAAGCGTGCCGAACGTCTGCTGGGCGGCCTCGAAGCCGTCCGCGCGACCGACCGCGTGGCAGCCCTGCGCTTCCCGGATCCGTCACCCTGCGGCAAGACCCCGCTAACCGCGGACGGACTCAGCAAGTCCTACGGCTCACTGGAGATCTTCACCGATGTGGACCTGGCCATTGACCGCGGCTCCAAGGTGGTTATCCTGGGCCTCAACGGCGCCGGCAAGACCACGCTCCTGCGGATGCTTGCCGGCGTCGACAAGCCGGACACCGGCGAGGTCGTGGCGGGCCACGGCCTGAAGGTGGGCTACTACGCCCAGGAGCACGAGACGCTCGACGTGGACCGCACCGTCCTGCAGAACATGCGCTCCTCCGCCCCGGACATGAACGACGCGGAGGTCCGCAACATCCTGGGCTCGTTCCTGTTCTCCGGAGACGACGTCGACAAGCCCGCCGGTGTGCTCTCCGGCGGCGAGAAGACCCGGCTGGCCCTGGCCACTATCGTGGCCTCAAGCGCGAACGTGCTGCTCCTCGACGAGCCCACCAACAACCTTGACCCGGCCAGCCGCGCGGAAATCCTCGGGGCCCTGAGCAACTACACCGGCGCCGTCGTCCTCGTGAGCCACGATGAAGGTGCCGTCGAAGCGCTGAACCCCGAGCGCGTCGTCCTGCTGCCCGACGGCATCGAGGACCACTGGAACGAAGACTACCTGGACCTGATTACGCTGGCTTAGCCTTCTCGGCGTCCGGTCGGCTTCCGCTTAGCACCGCGCTGGATTTGCCGCGTGCTCGCTCGTTCCTCGCTTAGACGCACGCTACACAAATCCACCGCGTCGCTGCGCTGACAGTCCACTCACCTTGGCGGAGCTAGCGGACTGCCATTTCCGTTGCCTCCGTGATCCGCAGCAGGTCTTCGTAGGTGATGCTGAACATTGAGTTGTGGTCTCCTGCTCCCGCCCAGAGGACTTTGTGGGCTTTGAGGGAGTTGTCCAGGAGTGTCCTGATCTTTTCCGGGTGGCCTACCGGGGCTACTCCGCCTACTTTTGGCTGTTGTTGCAGACGAACGAGCCAGCACGCGGGAAATCACCCGCGTTGCACAGCGAACGCAACCGACGAGGCGAGCGCAACTGAACGGACAGAACGTGCGTCAGTAACCCTGCGCGTCCAGGAGGGCGTCTTCCTCTTCTTCGGCGGTCGCCTTCTTACGCTTGCGGGCAACAGGCGGACGACGGCGGGCTGCCGCAGCGGCGGAGTGCACCGGGCTGCCTGAATCGCGCGACCCATCCTCATCCTCAAGCTCGTCCGCGGCGTCAATCGCGGCATTCCTGGCCTGCTGCCGTGCGGCGTACCCAAAGCCCACGAACATCAGCACCCCAAACGCGAACCACTGCAACGAATAGGACAGGTGCGTGCCTTCTTCGGTGGCCGGCTTCGGGAACGGGAACGGCATGTCAGCGGGGGCGGGAGATTCAGACGCCAACTGCCCGTAAGCGCCGGTGAGTACGGGATAGCCCAATTGGTCCGAGTAAGTGGGGAGATCGATGGATGCAAGCTGACCGTCGGGGGCGCCGCGGTCCAACTGCGGCTCGCCGTGCTTGAGGCGGACGACGGCGGTCACGGGTCCGGCGGGAGGCGCCGGGATGGAATCGGGACTGCCCGGGTTCTTGTTGCCGATGGGCAGCCAGCCGCGGTCGATCACGACGCTTTCACCGGTCTCCAGCTTGAACGGGACAACCACCTCATAGCCAGGCTGCCCGTTCAGTGGACGGTTGCGGACAATCCGCTGGCCGTCGGGATCATACGTGCCCTGGAGTTCCACCTGGGTCCATTCCTTCGACGGGTCCAAGGCGGAGAACTCGTCCCTCGCCTCGTCGAAGGAGATGGGTGTGGCGGAATAGTTGGTGACCACGCGGTTGATCTCCGCGAGGGTCTCTGCGCGGCGGTCCATCTGCCAGCGGCCGAGGAAGACGCAGGCAGCGGCAAAGATGGCGGCAAGCAGGAGGTATCCCAGCCACTTGCTGGAAAAGAGGAAGCGGTACATTCAGCCGTCCTGCCCTACCGGCGCCCGGCCTGTGTCCTGCCCCGAATCCAGGACCAGGGTTTCCTTCCAGAGCCCGCGGGTCTGAAGGTAATCTTCCAGCCAGTCACGGTGGTCATCGCAGGCAAGCCAGGTCTTGCGGCGTTCCGGCGTATGGATTTTGGGGTTGTTCCAGAGCAATTGCCAGGAAGCTTCCGAGCGGCAGGCCTTGCGGGAGCACATGGCCGCCATGGCCGGCGGGGGACCAGCGGTCCCTGCAGCCAGGTCAAAAATGTTCATGAGGCGCGCCGTTCCTGTCCTTGCGTGGGTTCGTCGTCGTCATCAATGAGCTCGCCCTGGATGACCGCTGACGTGGATCCGTCCTGTTCCGGCGACCCGGACGGGCTATCCAGCTCGGCAAGCGGGGCCGCGTCCAGCAGCGAGTCGCTGTGGACCTCCGCCTGGTCGCTGCCATTCGCGATCACCACCGCGATCCACGGGAGGAAGACGGCACCGGCGACCATTACGAGTTTGAACCAGCCGTCCACCACAAAAATGAGGATGAGGCAGACCATGCGGATTCCCATGGCCAGCGCGTACTTGATCATGCGCTGGCGCATGTCCTCCGAGTGGGCGGCCGCCGCGTCCGTAATGCTGTGGACCCCGGAATCCCCAGAGAACCTTTCGGGATCTCCGGGCACGGACTGTCCAGCATGGTTTTCAAGGGTCACGGCTGATTGATCACGCTCCAAAGGCTTGCCTCAATTCTCTCACCATCGTCAGTGGTGCCCAAACGCGGGCTAAGATCGGAGGCAGTAAAATCACACCCCGTCCTACCCGCGGCTGCACATGCCGCAGAATCCCGGAGCGTTTTTATGTCTGAAGCAGCTACAGCGGCCCGCAGCGTCCTGATCACCGGTGGAAACCGCGGCATCGGCCTGGCCATCGCGCAGGCTTTTGTGGCCAACGGCGACAAGGTGGCCGTGACTTACCGGAGCGCGTCGGAGCTGCCGGCCGGGATTCTGGGCGTGAAGGCCGATGTGACCGACGAGGCCTCTGTGGATGCTGCCTTCGCCGAGGTGGAAGCTGCCCACGGCCCCGTTGAAGTCCTGGTGGCAAACGCGGGAATCACCAAGGACACACTCCTGATGCGCATGAGTGAAGATGACTTCACGTCCGTGATCGACACCAACCTCACCGGCGCTTTCCGCGTCATCAAACGCGCCTCGAAGGGCATGATTCGGATGCGCAAGGGCCGCGTGGTCCTCATTTCCTCGGTCTCCGGCCTCTATGGCGCGCCGGGTCAGATCAACTACTCGGCCTCCAAGGCCGGTCTGGTGGGCATTGCCCGGTCCCTGACCCGAGAGCTCGGTTCACGCGGGATCACAGCAAACGTTGTGGCTCCCGGATTCATCAACACGGACATGACGGCAGAACTGCCCGAAGCCACGCAGAAGGGTTACCTTTCCAGCATTCCTGCCGGCCGGTTTGCCGAGGCAACGGAAGTGGCGAACGTGGTCCGTTGGATCTCCAGCGACGAGGCGGCCTACATTTCAGGCGCCGTCATTCCCGTTGACGGCGGCCTTGGCATGGGCCACTGAAACTAGCGTGACCGGGCTTGTTTGTGGGGGTCATACAAGCGATTGTGGCGCGAGCGCTGGCATGATGGACTTCAGACCTCAAGCGATTTAGACGCTTCAAACAAAGGAGCCCATATGGGACTGCTGGACAACAAAACCGCCATTGTGACCGGATCCTCACGGGGAATCGGCGCTGAAGTGGCCAAGAACCTCGCTGCCGAGGGCGCCGCCGTCGTAGTTAATTACCGCCAGAAGGCGCCGCGCGCCAACAGGGTGGTCGCAGGAATTGAAGCTGCCGGCGGCCGCGCCACCGCAGTGGGCGCGGACCTCACCACCCAGGAAGGCGTGCAGGCCCTGGCCAGCGCTGCCATGGAGAACTTCGGTTCGCTGGACGTCCTGGTGCTCAACGCTTCCGGCGGCATGGAGTCCGGCATGGCAGACGACTACGCCCTGAAGCTGAACCGCGACGCCCAGGTCAACATGCTCAACGCCGCCGTGCCCCTGATGAAGGAAGGCTCACGCGTGGTCTTCGTGACCAGCCACCAGGCCCACTTCATCAACTCCGTGCCCACCATGCCCGAATACGAGCCCGTGGCCCGCAGCAAGCGTGCCGGCGAGGACGCCCTGCGTGAGCTCCTTCCGAGCCTGGCTGAGAAGGGCATCTCGCTGGTGGTGGTGTCCGGCGACATGATCGAAGGCACCGTCACGGCGACGCTGCTGGACCGCTCGAACCCGGGCGCCATCGAGGCCCGCCGTGCCGAGGCCGGAAAGCTCTATTCCGTGGAGGAGTTCGCTGAGGTTGTGGCCAGCATGGCGACCGCGGACGTCGAATCCGGCCACACGGAATACGCCGGCGGCTCCGACTACTTCGGCAAGGGCGCCGAGTAGCCGTTCCGGGCATCCCGCAAGGGCCGTAGTTGCCCACGCCAAAACCCCATCACCACGACGAGCTCCGGGCAGTACTCCTGCCCGGAGCTTTTGTCTGTCGCGAAGCCCAGTCTGTCTGTCTGTCTGTCTGTCTGGGGCATTGTCGAGGGCGTTGTCTATGAGGGCAACGCCGCCTAGGGTTTATGAATGGCACAGCAACCAGAGGTGACAGGCCGTAGCTATCCGGCAGGTGTTCCGTGCTGGGTGGACACCGAGCAGCCCGACGTGGAGGCCGCCATGCTCTTCTATGGCGGAATCTTTGGGTGGGAATTCGAGGACACCGCCCCGTCCGGCGGCACCGGCAGGTACGTCATAGCCACCCTTGACGGCCAGGATGCCGGCGCCATCACGGGCGCCGGAACCGATGCCGCCACGTGGAACACCTACGTCTCCGTCGACGAAGCAGATGCGGCCGCGCGCCACCTGCTCTCCGTCGGCGCAACACTGAAATCGGCCCCTGCCGATGCGGGCTCAGGAGGCGTGCAGGCAGTACTGGCAGATCCCGAAGGCGCCGAGCTCCGCATCTGGCAGGCCCGCGAGCGGCTCGGTGCCCAAGCCGTCAACCTTCCCGGCGGATGGAACTTCAGTGATCTCTACACGACAGACAACGAGGCAGCAGTCGCTTTCTACACGACGGCCTTCGGCTGGCAGTTCGCAACCTGGACTTCGGAATCATGATCCGCCGCCCCTGATACGGTGATCACCTTGAGGCCACCGTGGACCCCAACATCAGGGCTCGCCAGTCGGGCGACCTCGTGCCCCGCGGCTTCGAGGATGCTGTTGCCTGGCTTGCCTCCGCGGCGCCGGGTGAGCGTCCGCAGTGGCACGTGACGTTTACCGTCGCAGACCGGGACCGTACGGCCGAGGATGCGGAGCGCCTCGGCGCCGACATCCTGGGGCAGGACGATACCGAGTGGACGCGCACCGTCCTGATCCGGGATCCCGGCGGAGCCGTATTCACCGCGAGCCAGTACACGCCGCCCACGGGCTGAGCGGACCAGGCTGATCGTCCGGGCTGATTCGACCCGGCCGGCGGGACGGAGCCTGCGGCTCAGACGCCGGCGATGTGGCGCACGGCGTCGAGGTACGGCATGTTGATCGCAGAGTCCGCAACTGCCCGGACCGCAGGTTTGGCATTGAACGCCACTCCCATCCCGGCGGCCCCGAGCATGTCCAGGTCGTTGGCGCCGTCGCCTACGGCAATGGTGTGTTCCATCGCGATTCCTTCTGCAGCCGCCCACTCGCGCAGGTACTTTTCCTTCGCCGCACGGTCGATGACGGCACCGAGCACCTTGCCGGTCAGGGCGCCGTCCACAATCTCAAGTTCGTTCGCCAGCCAGTAGTCCAGGCCCAGATCCTCAGCGATGGGACCCAGGATCTGGTTGAACCCGCCGGACACCACGGCCACCACGTGGCCTGCAGCCTTGAATGCCGCAACCAGCTCAGCGGCACCTTCGCTCAGCTTCACTTCCGCCCGGACAGAATCGACGACGGCGGCCGGCAGCCCTGCGAGCACGGCCACCCGCGCGTGGAGGCTCTGCGCGAAGTCCAGTTCACCGCGCATCGCCGCTTCGGTGACTGCCGCCACTTCCTCCCGCTTGCCCGCATAGGCTGCCAGGAGCTCGATGACTTCCTGCTGGATCAGCGTCGAATCAACGTCCATGATCAACAGCTTCCGCGGAGCCGCACGAAGGCCAGCGGGAACGATGGCGGTGTCCAGGCCATCCTGCGCCGCCTCGGCCACCGCCCGGCGGAGCGCCGAAATGCCGGCGTCCGTGCCATCCGCGACGGCGACCTCGGCAGTGTGGACCTCAAACCGGCTGTCCCCGCCCCTTGATTCGGATTGGAGCGTGGCGCCACTGCCCGTCAGGGCGGAGCGCAGCTTGTCGAGCCCGGAGGCAGTCAATTTTGGGCCATAGCTGACCGCAGTCACGTTCGAAGTCATGGCTGCAATCTTAGCCAGCGGGGGAGAGCCGCCCGAATTGATTGCGCCACGTTGATGGCGAACCCGTGGGCCAGCCAGCAGACGGGCCGTGCCCGGGACTGTGACGGGCGTCGCTGTCCACGTTTCAGTTATCAGTCCGTCCCTGTTTTGTCCTAGTGTCTACTCCTATGAGTGATGTTCTTGAATTGGCCGCCGTCAGCGTTGTCCGTGGGTCTAAGACGCTCCTGAACAAGGTGGACTGGCAGGTCAAGGAGGGCGAGCGCTGGGTCATCCTGGGACCCAACGGCGCAGGCAAGACCACTCTCCTGCAGATTGCTGCAGCCCGTCTCCACCCCACCAGCGGCATAGCCGGCGTCCTGGAGGAAATCCTCGGCTCCGTGGACGTGTTTGAACTCCGGCCCCGCATCGGACTGTCCTCCGCCGCACTGGCCAACCAGATTCCCGGGCACGAAACGGTCCTCAATGTAGTCGTCACGGCGGCGTACGGCGTGACGGGGCGGTGGCGTGAGGGCTATGAGAGGGCTGACGAACGCCGGGCTTTCAGGCTGCTGAATGACTGGGGCATGGGGCCGTTCCTGAACAGGGCTTTCGCGTCCCTTTCCGAGGGTGAGCGCAAGCGCGTCCAGATTGCCCGTGCCCTGATGACTGACCCGGAACTCCTCCTGCTCGACGAACCTGCCGCCGGCCTGGACCTGGGTGGGCGCGAGGACCTGGTGCACCGCCTCACCGAACTGGCCCGTGATGACGCCGCTCCGGCCATTGTCCTGGTCACCCACCACCTCGAAGAAGTGCCGCCTGGCTTCACCCACGCGATGTTGCTCCGTGAATCCAACGTGGTGGCGGCCGGACCCCTCGAGGGTGTGCTCACGGCGGAGCACCTCAGCAAGACCTTCGGCGTGGAACTCGACGTCACAGTCAACGCCGGCCGCTACACCGCCACCGCCCGCCGCTAGGCCACGGCGCCGCCAACCGTGGATCTTCTCAGCAGCATCTTTGTGTTTTTTGCCGGCCTGTGGGCGGGCACCATCAACGCCGTTGTAGGCTCCGGCACCCTGGTCACCTTCCCGGTCCTGATCGCCCTCGGCGTCACTCCGGTGGTCGCTTCCATGAGCAACGCGATGGGCCTTGTGGCCGGCACCGCAGCGGGCGCGTGGGGCTACCGCCGCGAGCTCAAGGGCCGCGGCCTGCAGCTGCTGAAGCTCCTCCCGGCGTCGCTGCTGGGCGGCATCACCGGAGCCTGGCTGCTGCTGCACCTGCCGGAGAAGGTCTTCCACTACGTCGCACCGGTCCTCCTGGTCCTTGCCCTGCTGATGGTGGTGTTCCAGCCGCGGCTGCAGGCCTGGGTCCGCAACCGCGAGGAAAACCCCGAGCACGCCATCAAGGACAAACACCATGGCATCCTCCTGATCGTGCTGGTGTACCTGGCCGGCGTCTATGGGGGCTACTTCGTGGCCGCCCAAGGCATCCTCCTGGTGGGCATTCTGGGCGTGTTCCTTACCGGCACCATCCAGAACGCCAATGCCATGAAGAACATCCTGGTCCTCGGCGTGAACCTTGTGGCCGCAGTGTCCTACCTGCTCTTCGCGTTTGACCGGATCAACTGGCTGGTGGTGCTCCTGATTGCCGTGAGCTCCACGATCGGCGGCCTCCTGGGATCCAAGGTGGGACGGAGGCTGTCCCCGGCTGTGCTGCGGACTGTCATCTTTGCCCTCGGCCTGATGGCGCTGGGCTTTATGATCGCCAACCTGATGAAATAATCAGCCGGTGACAATCCACTACCTTCAATCTGCCGGGGATCCCCGTGTCTCCGACTACACGCAGCTGACGGACGTTCACCTGCGGAAGCTCCGTGAACCGGCTGAAGGAATGTACATCGCCGAATCCTCACGGGTCCTGCGCCGGGCGTTGGCGGCCGGCCACCGGCCAAGGTCGTTCTTCCTGGCGGAGAAATGGCTGGCTGACCTGCAGGATGTCCTCAGTGCCTACCCCGACGTTCCCGCCTTTATTGGCAGCGCTGCCCTGCTCGAAGAGATCACCGGGTTCCACCTCCACCGCGGCGCCATGGCAGCCATGCAACGGCCGGAACCGGTGCCTCTCCACGACTTGCTGGCAGGCGCGCGCCGGGTCGCGATCCTGGAGGACATCGTGGACCACACCAACGTGGGCGCCATCTTCCGGTCGGCCGCGGCCCTGGACATCGATGCCGTCCTGATTTCGCCGCGCTGCGGCGATCCGCTCTACCGCCGCAGCGTCCGGGTCAGCATGGGAACGGTCTTCCAGGTGCCTTGGGCGCGGCTGGAGTCCTGGCCGCAGGACCTGTCGCTGCTTAAGGAAGCCGGCTTCACCGTGGCCGCGTTGGAACTCACCGGGGACGCCGTGGACGTGGACGCGCTTGCCGCACGCAATCCGGACCGGCTGGCCCTGGTGCTCGGTACCGAAGGTGCCGGCATGAGCGCCGAGACGCTTGCCGCCGTCGACCTCGCCGTGAAGATCCCCATGCGCGCCGGCGTGGACTCCCTCAACGTGGCGGCGGCCTCCGCCGTGGCGTTCTGGGAACTCCGGCCCCGCGGTTCGCAGGGTCCGCGCTGATCAGCTATTATTAACAGCTGGCTGTCCTGCGCTTTCTGTCTTGCGGCAGTGAAGCAGACACCAGCCATCCCATTCATACCTGGCAGCTGGCAAAATCCAGTTGTGCGAACAAAGGCCCCATTATGAAGTCTGATATCCACCCGAAGTACGAAGCTGTTGTTTTCAACGACCTGGCTTCCGGCGTCAAGTTCCTGACCAAGTCCACCGTGTCTTCCAAGAAGACCATCGAGTGGGAAGACGGAAACACCTACCCGGTCATTGACGTCGAAATCTCCTCCGAGTCCCACCCGTTCTACACGGGCAAGCAGCGCATCATGGACTCTGCAGGCCGCGTCGAGCGCTTCAACGCTCGCTTCAAGGGCTTCGGCGGCGCGAAGTAATTCACTTCACCCCCCAAGGTTCTTTGGAAAGCCCGCACCGGCAACGGTGCGGGCTTTTTGCGTCCGGGGGTTTTGTCGTTTCGGGGAGCCCTGATCGTGGGGCAGGATGGGTGGCATGACTGCCTCGCCGTTTGCCGCTGAAGACCGCCCCCTCAGCCACCACGGTGAGTACAAAGTCCCCGGCGGCAAACTTGTGGTGGTGGATTTCGACGTTGTGGACGGTGTCCTCGCCGACGTCTCCCTCAGCGGCGACTTTTTCCTCGAACCCGACGAGACGCTGCCTGCCATCAACCGGGCGCTGACAGGACTTCCGGAAAGCACGACCGTGGCGGAGCTGTCCGCGGCCGTCAACGCTTCGCTGCCGCCCGGCGCTGTCCTGTTCGGCTTTTCGGCCGACGCCGTGGCCGTCACGGTCCGCCGCGCGCTGGCGAAGGCCACGGCCTGGACCGACCACCGCTGGAACATCATCGCCCCCACGGTACTGCCCACGCATATCAACGTCGCGCTGGATGAGGTGCTGACCGAAGAGGTGGGCGGCGGCCGTCGCAACCCCACCCTGCGGTTCTGGGACTGGGAGGAACCGTCCGTGGTGATCGGCAGTTTCCAGTCCTTCCGCAACGAGCTGGATCCCGACGGCGTCGCCCGGCACGGCATCACCGTGGTCCGCCGGATCAGCGGTGGCGGAGCCATGTTCATGGAGGCCGGCAACTGCATCACCTACTCCCTGTACCTGCCGCAGACGCTCGTGGACGGGATCAGCTTCGCGGACTCCTACGCATTCCTCGACGCCTGGGTGATGGCCGCCCTCGAGAAAATCGGGGTGACCGCGTTTTACGTGCCCCTGAACGACATCGCCACGGACCAGGGCAAGATCGGCGGCGCCGCCCAGAAACGCCTGGCCAACGGCGGCATGCTGCACCACGTCACCATGAGCTACGACATCGACGCCGACAAGATGGTCGAGGTGCTGCGCATCGGTAAGGAGAAGCTCTCGGACAAGGGGACGCGCAGCGCCAAGAAGCGGGTTGATCCGCTGCGCCGGCAGACCGGGCTGACCCGCACGGAGATCATCGCGGCCATGATGGAAGTGTTCACCGAACGCTACGCGGCGACCTCGTCCGAACTCACTGCCGCCGAGCTCACTGCCGCCCGGGACCGGGTGACCACCAAGTTCGGCGCCGAGGATTGGCTGCACCGGGTCCCGTAAGAGCCTTGCCGGGTGATCTACAGAGCCTGTGCGTTGAGCGCCCTCAGAAGGTGGTTCCGCTGCTCCACAATGATCCGGCGCAGCGCCCGCGGCGCGTCAGAGTTAGCCGTCAGCCAGGCATCCGTGCGGAGCACCACGGCGTGCTCCGCAGGCAAGGTCCCCGCCGGCAGATCCTGCGCCAGGGGATAGAGCCCCCGGACGATCCGGCTGGCGATTTCAATGCTCCTGTTGTCCCAGACACCGCGGAGGCACTCGAAGTACGGCTCCACATAGGGTTCCAGCAGGGCAGCAGAGGCGGTGGCAAATCCAACGATGGTGGCGCTGAGCAGCTGGTTCGACAGCTCCGTCCCCTCCACGGCAGAGGGCCAGGCGGCGGCCTTCACACCAGGCTCCGGACGGGCGGCGAGGGCTGTGGCGTGGCCCGCCCGGCCCGAAGCGGTGGTGTCGCGTTCGAGTTCTGCGTCCAGGTCTTCGGGGGTTGCCTGCCCATTGGCCGCCAGGGCGTGCCAGAAGCTCCAGCGCAGCTCGGCGTCCACGGCCAGGCCGTCCACCACCACCGTGCCGTCCAGAAGGCACCTCAGCCGGGGGAGGAGGGTAGCGTCATGACGGCTGACGGCGGCGAGCGTCCGCGCCCAGGCCAGCTGGTGGTCCGAGCCCGGCGCTGCCTTACCCAGCTGGGCGTCGGCCGCCGCCAGGAAGGCGCCGCGCACCGCGTCGCGTTGGGCCAAGGGGGTGTAGCGTTCGACGGCGGTGGCGGCGTTCTCGAGGATGTTCAGCAGCACGCCGACTCCCGTTTCGGACGGGCCGAACGACGTCACGGCCTCCACGTAGCGGGAGGCCGGGCTTTCCCCGTCGCGGGCGGAGTTCCACAGCGCGGTCCAGCAGAGGGCGCGGGCCATCGGATCGGTGATGCGGTCCAGGGATGCCAAAACTGTTTCCTCGGACACCGGGTCCAGTCGGACTTTTGCGTAGGTCAGGTCATCATCGTTGACGAGCAGGAGGGCGGGCCGCGGCTGCCCGGCCAACTCCGGGACCTCTGTCCGCGCTCCGGCAACGTCCGTTTCGAAACTCCAGGTGCGGACCAGGTCGCCGTCGGCATCGAAGTTGTACGAGCCCACGCGCAGCCGGTGCGGCCGCAGTTGCTCCCGTCCGGTAACGGGGTCCACTGCAGCCTGGACGATCGTTACGGCGCCGAGGACGCCGTCGTGCGTTTCCGTCTCCAGCGACACTGTGGAGATGCCGGAGGTCTGCAGCCAGGCGGCAGCCCAGCCGGCAAGGTCGCGACCGGAAGCAGCGCTGAGGGCCTTCAGCAGGTCCGACAGTGAGGTGTTTCCGTAGGCGTGATCGCGGAAGTACTGCCGTGAGCCGGCGATGAAAGCATCGAACCCGACGTACGCCACCAGCTGCTTGAGTACGGACGCGCCCTTGGCGTAGGTGATGCCGTCAAAATTCTGTTTGGCGGCCTCAAGGTCAGGGATGTCGGCAACGATCGGGTGGGTGGTGGGCAGCTGGTCCTGGACGTAGGCCCACGCCTTGCGCTTGTTGGCGAAGTTCACCCAGGCTGTCTCCCAGTCCGTGGCACGGTCCACACCGAGGGTACCCATGTAGTCCGCAAAGGACTCCTTCAGCCACAGGTCGTCCCACCACTGCATCGTGACAAGGTCGCCGAACCACATGTGCGCCATCTCGTGCATCAGCGTGTTCGCCCGGGCCTGGTACTGCGCGTCGGTGGCGCGGGATGTGAACACGTAGCTTTCGGTGAACGTGACCAGCCCCGGGTTTTCCATCGCGCCCAGGTTGTATTCGGGCACAAAGGCCTGATCGTATTTTCCCCAGGGGTAGGGAAAATCGAAAAGCCGGTTGAAGAAGTCCAGCCCGTTTTTGGTCAGCCTGAAGAGCTCCGCGGCATCGAACGATTCCGCCATGGAAGCCCGGCAGTACAGCGCCAGCGGAACCTCCAGCTGCGTGCCGTCGTCGAGCGTGGCGCTCCAGTGGTCCTGGGCTTTAAAGTACGGCCCGGCGAGCACTGTGGTGATGTAGGTGGACATGGGGCGGGTGGTGGCGAAGTCCCAGCGGCTGGTGGCCGGATCGCTGGTCAGCTGCGTCCGGGCCGCTTCCACGCCGTTGGAGGCCACCTCCCAGCCGGACGGTGCCATCACGTGGAATGTGTACTCGGCCTTGAGGTCAGGCTGTTCAAAGTTCGCGAACACTCGCCGGGCGTCGGCGGGCTCATACTGCGTGTAGAGGTAGCACTGGCCGTCAGCCGGATCCACAAAGCGGTGCATGCCCTCACCGGACCGGCTGTATAGGGCGGTGCCGGTGACGGTGACCTGGTTCTCTGCCTGCAGGTTGTCCAGGCGGATCCGGGAACCGTCCACAACGTCGGCCACGGGCAGCGCCTGGCCGTTGAGGAACACACTGTGGACCTCACCGGCGATGAAATCCAGAAATGTAGACGCCACCTGCCCCTGGCCCGGCACGGCGGCGGAGAAGTGGATAACGCTGCGGCTGATGTAGCCCGCCACGTCCGGGTCTGCTGCCTGCCGCACATCCAGGGAGACGTCGTAACTGTGGGTGCTGATCAGGGCTGACCGTTGAGCGGCTTCATCGCGCTGCAGATTCTCATGTGACACTCAGCTATCTAATCACGGGACCCGGGCGTGCCGGTCCCCATCCGGCTGCCGGCCTAGGCCGTCATCAGCAGGGCCGCTGCCAGGCCCAGCAGCGCGATCAGCAGCCAGGCCGCCAGCGCCGCGAGCAGCGCCCTCGCTCCGGTGTGCAGGAGCGTGCGGATCCGCACGGCCGACCCGAGCCCGAAGAGCGCCGCTCCCAGGAGAATGTCCTGCAGCCCCGCACCGGCGTCGAGCCAGCCGTCCGAGAGCCAGTCCGTGGACCGAAGCGCCACCATGGCCACAAACCCCACCACGAACAGGGGCACCAGCGGCGGCAGCGCATGTTGTCCTGACGTGCTCATGCGGTGGTGCACGCCCGCCACGGCCACCACCGGTGCCAGGAGCAGCACTCGGGTGAGCTTAACGACGACGGCGATGCCCAGTGCTGCGGTGCCGGCGGTCTGCGCCGTGGCCACCACCTGGCCGACGTCGTGCACCGACGCACCCGTCCAGGCGCCGAAAGCGAGGGGGCTCAACTGCAGGGGATGCATCAGCAGCGGCAGAATGCCGATCGCCAGCGTGCCGCACAGTGTCACCAGCGCCACCGGCAGGACAGTATCCGCATGCCGGATCCGCCGCACGGCCGCCATGGCACCGATGGCGGACGCCCCGCAGATCGAAAAGCCGGTTGCCACCAGCAGCGCGGTCTCACGCGGCAGCCGGAACAGCCGCACCAGCAGGTAGGTGCCGCCGAAACTCAGCAGCACCACGCCCGTTATCAGGACCATGGCCAGCCAGCCGAGGCCCAGGATGTCCATGATGCTCACCTTGAGGCCCAGCAGGACGATGCCGCCCCGCATCAGGTGCTTGCCCGCGAAGTCCAGGCCCGGACGCGCCCGTCCGGCGATCCACACCGCCGTGCCGGGCAGGTTCGCGGCGAGCAGGCCCAGCGCCACCGCGACGGTCATGGCGGGCAGGGCCGGCACCACAGCATGTACAGCGAAGGCCACGGCCAGCGCGGGGGTGGCCGTCAGGAGGCCGGGCAGGAGCCTGCCGGAACGTATCGTCGCGTCACGCACGCGGGCCCTCAGGCCGCTGTTCCCGCCCTCGCCGGAGCTCCCGGGATTACTTGATTCTGGCACTCACTAACCTTGCCGGATAGGACACGGATTCAACGAACCGCCGTTGCCTCCCTGCAACACGCCACAATGGATGGCGGTAATGATTTCGAAACAAAAAGATGGTTGGCTAAAGGACATGTCAGACCTATTTCAGGATTACTCCGAGGCCGCCGAACGTACCGGCGCCTACGACGAGATGTTCGCCCCCGGCCAGGAAGCACGCGAGTCGTACGGCCAGGTGGCCGATGCCCTTAGCAAGCTCTCCCTCGCTGACGTCAGCGCCCGGGCGGACTCCATGGCACGGACCTTCCTGGACCGCGGTGTGACGTTTGACTTCGCGGGGGAGGAGCGGCCTTTTCCGCTCGACATCGTCCCCCGCGTTATCCCCGCCGATGAGTGGACCGTGCTGGAAAAGGGCGTGGCGCAGCGCGTCCGGGCCTTGGAAGCCTTCCTCAACGATGTCTACGACAAAATGAATGTGGTGGCGGACGGCGTCATCCCGCGCCAGCTCGTCACCACCAGCGCCCACTTCCACCGCCAGGTGCACGGCTTCGAGCCGTCCGGCGGAGTCCGAGTGCACATCTCCGGCATCGATGTGGTGCGCGACGCCGCAGGCACCTTCCGCGTCCTGGAAGACAATGTGCGGGTGCCGTCCGGCGTCAGCTACGTCCTGGAAAACCGGCGGGCCATGGCCAAGGGCCTGCCCGAAGCGTTTGGCCAGCAGCTCATCCGGCCGGTCGAAGAGTACCCCCGCCGGCTGCTGTCCGCGCTGCGCAAAACGGCGCCCGCCGGCGTCGACGATCCCACGGTTGTGGTGCTGACCCCCGGCGTCTTTAACAGCGCCTACTTCGAACACACACTGCTGGCCGGCCTGATGGGCGTGGAGCTCGTCGAAGGCCGCGACCTCATCTGCCGCGGCAACCGCGTCTACATGCGCACCACGGCCGGTGAGCAGCGCGTGGACGTGATCTACAAACGCATCGATGACGAGTTCCTGGACCCCCTGCAGTTCCGCTCGGATTCCATGCTCGGCTGCCCGGGGCTGGTCAACGCCGCCAGGGCCGGCGGCGTGACCATCGCCAACGCCGTGGGCAACGGCGTGGCCGACGACAAACTTGTCTACAGCTACGTTCCGGACCTCATCCGCTACTACCTCAGCGAGGAGCCCGTCATCGCGAACGTGGATACGTTCCGGCTGGAGGAGAAGGACTCCAGGGAATACGTCCTTGACAACCTGGCTGAGCTTGTGGTGAAGCCCGTGGACGGCTCCGGCGGCAAAGGCCTGGTGATCGGGCCGGACGCCTCCAACGATGAACTCGAGGCCCTGCGCAAGCGGGTCGTCGCTGACCCTCGAGGCTGGATCGCCCAGCCGGTCCTGCAGCTTTCCACCGTGCCAACGCTCGGCGGGGACAAGTTCGGCCCGCGGCACGTGGACCTGCGCCCCTTTGCCGTCAACGACGGCGACGATGTCTGGGTACTTCCTGGCGGACTCACCAGGGTGGCGCTCAAGGAAGGCTCCCTCATTGTGAACTCCAGCCAGGGCGGCGGCTCCAAGGACACCTGGGTGCTGGCAGACTCGCCCCAGGTGCCGGTGGAAACTGTTCCGCGGCCCACCATTTCCATCCGCGAGCGGGTATCCGTCTGGCCCGTGGAGAGCAACTGGCGCGACCGCCAGTCGGAGCAGCAGCAGTGAGCCGGGCCATCGAACCGGCACAAATGTTCACGGGGTCATCCCCACAGATTTCGGACGCGCAGGAGGTCACCGCGAATGCTTAGCCGTATTGCTGAGTCCCTATTTTGGATCGGACGCTACGTGGAGCGGGCCGACGGCACCGCCCGCATCCTGGACGTGCACCTGGAACGCCTGAACCACCTCCCCATGGACGAACGCCGCAGGGTGGCCCAGGAACTGCTCGCAGTGATGGGCGCCCGGCCGCAGAGCGAAGACTTCGGCCTGCCCGAACTCCTCCATGCGCTGGCGTACGACAAAACAAGCGCAACCTCCATCGCCGGGTCGCTGGGAGCCGCGCGCGAGAATGCCCGCCGTGCCCGCGAGACCGTGTCCTCGGGCCTGTGGGAAAGCCTCAACACCACCTACTACGGGCTGAGCCAGCACCGCAAGGACGTGGTGGGGACGTACCGCTTCTGCAACTGGACGCTGGAACGGACGGCCATGGTCAGCGGCCTGGCCGACACCACGGTGAGCCATGACGAAAGCTGGCTGTTCCTGGTATTGGGCCGGTCCCTGGAGCGCGCGGACATGACGGCGCGGATGCTTTCCACCCGGGATGTCCTTTCTGCAGGTATGTCCTGGGTCAACATGCTGCGGTGCGCGGGGGCCTATGAGTCGTTCCTGCGGACGCGCCGGGCCGCGTTCGGGGACCAGCACGCCGCCGAGTTCCTCCTGCTTGACCGGCTGTTCCCGCGGTCCATCGTCTACGCCCTGCGCGACGCTGATGAGTGCCTCGCCAAGCTGGACCCTTCGGCGCAGCGCGTGGGCTTCATCAACGACGCCCGCCGGATCGTGGGCCAGGCCCGTACGTTCCTAGAGTTCCACCGGACGGACGATCTGATGTCCGAACTGCCCGAGCACATGGAACGCGTGCAGAAGGCCGTCTCGCAGGCCTCGGACGCCATTTCCCGTAAATACTTCAATCAGGCAGACGAACTCGCCTGGGTGGGAGAAGTTTCATGACCCGGCTGAGCATCATCCACACCACGGCCTACAAGTACAACAAGCGCGTCACGCTCTCGTACAACGAAGCCCGCATGACGCCGCTGACCGACCCCCAGCAGGTGGTCCTTGAATCCGTGCTCAAGGTCTCGCCGACGCAGGCGGCCGTGAGCAACTACCGGGACTACTGGGGCACGCGGGTCACCGCCTTCGACATGCAGATGCCGCACGACCACCTTGAGGTCGTTTCCAACATCACCGTTGAAGTGCACCGGGCGGAAAAAATCCCGGCTGACGCAGACATCGCCGGCTGGGACGTCCTGGCATCGAAGGAATCGTTGAATACGTTCAGCGACTGGCTGCCGCAGTCCCAGCTGAGCGGTCCCGGTGACGAGGTACTGGGCATCATTCCAGGTGTCGTGGAGGGCAAGAACCCGCACGAGGCCGCCATGGCCATCTTCGAATGGATGCGCGGCGAGATGACGTACATGTCCGGTTCCACCGCGGTTACCACCAACGCCGAGGAAGCGTGGGGACAGCGGCAGGGCGTCTGCCAGGACCTCGCGCACCTCGCCATCGGCGCGCTGCGCAGCTGCGGCATTCCCGCCCGGTACGTCTCCGGATACCTGCACCCGCGGTCGACGGCGGCCATCGGCGAGACAGTCGCCGGCCAGTCACATGCGTGGCTGGAGTTCTGGGACGGCGAGTGGCGCAGCTGGGATCCTACGAACCACAAGCCGGCAGGGGACTACCATGTCACCGTCGCCAGGGGCCGGGACTACCGGGACGTACCACCGCTGAAGGGCATCCTGTCCGGCGGCGGCGGATCGGCGCTCAGCGTGAGCGTGGAAATCACCCGCCTCGCTTAGGCAGTCGGGGGCGTTTCCTCGTCCTGCCCAGGACTACTCCGGGGCTGCCTTGGCCGCTCCGCTGAGCTGGGTCCACCAGGTCATGGGTGCGGTGACTTTGAACCGGCGCCCGGTCACTGTTCCCGGGCTCACCCGGACAAAGGTGTCTTTCTTCCCGGCCTGCCATGGGAAGAGGTACAGGGCTGCGGAGTCCAGGATGCCTTCGGTTCCTGTGATGACCTTTGCCGGTCCCTTGACCACCACGCTCCAGGCCAGGCCGCTGACGGCATCCACGCCGTCGGCCTCCAACGCCACAGCGGCACCTCCCGAGGCGGCGGCCAGCTTGGTTCCAGCGCCGGTGCGGAACACTAATGTTCCGCCGTCCACCGTGTAGTTGATGGGGAAGATGTCAGGCTGGCCGTCCACCAGGACGGCCAGCCTGCCTACCGAAACCGTCCGCAACAGGGCCCAGCATTCGTGGTGTTCCAGGTTCTGGACCTGGGACGTTGGTTCGCTGGACGTTGACCCGGTGGACGTTGCTTCGCTGCTCATGCCGCCGAGCCTACGCCCAACGCACCGGAGAGGACAGCGTCCGTCCTACCAGGGGCTGGGCTTGTAGTCCTTGAGGAAGACCCCGTACTGGTCCTCGCCGTTTTCGCCCATCACGATCGGATCGTAGACGCGGGCGGCGCCGTCCACCAGGTCCAGGGGTGCGTGGAAGCCCTCTTCCATAAGCCGGACCTTGGTGAAGTGCGGGCGTTCGTCGGTGATCCAGCCGGTGTCCACCGCTGTCATCAGGATCCCGTCGGCGTCCAGCATTTCCTGGGCGCTGGTCCGGGTCATCATGTTCAGGGCCGCCTTGGCCATGTTGGTGTGCGGATGCCCGGGGCCCTTGTAGGCGCGGGAGAACTGGCCTTCCATGGCGGAGACGTTGACGATGTATTTCCGGTGCGCCGTGGAGCGCTTCATGGCGTCCCGGAGCCTGCTGACCAGCAGGAACGGGGCCGTGACGTTGCAGAGCTGGACTTCCAGCATTTCCAGGGGGTCAACCTCGTCCACCACCTGGGTCCAGCTGTTGATGTCAGCCAGGTCCGGGACGAGCCCGCCGGCGTCGATCGCTGTTCCGGAGGCGATCCGCTCCAGCGAGGCCGAACCGGTGGAGAGCGCCAGCGAAGTGATGGCGTCGCCGGCCAGAACCGGGTGATCCGTGACACTGCTCGCCAGGGCGAGGGGGTGTTTGTCGTGGGCGTGGCCGAAGGTCACCAGTTCCGGTCCGCCGTTGGCCGGCTCCAGCGCTGCCGGCAGCGGCTCGTCCTCGGCGTCCACCAGGGGTTTGTAGGCGTTGCCGGATCGGCGCACCGTTTGGGCGGCGTTGTTGATGATGATGTCCAGGGGGCCCGCGGCGTTGAGCGAATCCGTCAAGGCCATCACCTGTGACGGGTCGCGCAGGTCGATGCCCACGATCCGGAGCCGGGGCAGCCACTCGCTGCTGTCTTCCATTGCCGCAAAACGGCGTGCGGCGTCTTTGGGGAACCTGGTGGTGATGGTGGTGTGCGCGCCATCCCGGAGCAGGCGCAGCGCGATGTACATGCCGATTTTGGCCCGCCCGCCGGTGAGCAGCGCACGCCGGCCTGTCAGGTCGGTGCGGGCATCCCGCTTGCTGTGGCTGAAGGCGGCGCATTCCGGGCACAGCTGATGATAAAAAGCGTCCACCTGCGTGTAGTGCTTCTTGCAGATATAGCAGGGGCGGGAACGGATCAGGTGCCCGGCCACCTTGCCCGTCGCCGAAGTCTCCAGCTTGTTGCCCTGGGTCTCGTCGTCGATCCGGTCCGGTGCTGCCGTTGCCGTCTGGGCGATGACGGCCCGGTCGGCTTCGGAGATCAGGTCCCGCTTGGTGACGCGGCGGTGACGCTTCACGGCCTTGAACATCTTCCCGGTGGCACGGCGCACCGAGACATAGTCGGGGTGTTCCTCGTCGTAGACGTGGATGGTGTTCAAAACCTTGAGGCAGGCCTGGATTTCCTCAGGCGTCAGATCGGGGGAGCTCATTGTACCGATTTTACAGCCTGGCGAAGATCCAGCCTGACCGTGCCGCCGGGTTCGCAGCCCGGCCAGGCCTGCCAGTACTTCGCTTAGCCCTTGCGGCTGCCGGCTGCGGCCTGCGAGGCTGATTGGGCGTGGACCGCAGCGGCCTGCTCGACTGATTCGCGGAGTTCGGGGTAGTTGGCCGTGGCTGCCTTGACGGCATCCGGTACCAGGTGGAGGTTCTTAGCGGCGAGCGCACGTTCCGCGTCCCCGGGCTCAGGCACCTGCTGGCCCTTGGCGAGCACCGTAATACCGGATTCCGTCACCTTGAACCCGCGGGCGCGGTCCAGGTCATGGTCCAGGCCGATCGCGGCGCCGGCCGGAACCTTAACGTTCTTGTCCAGGATGGCCCGGTTGACCACGGCACCTTCGCCGATAATCACTTTGTCCATCAGGACCGAGTCGATAACCCTGCTGCCGTTCCCCACAAAGACGTCGTTGGACAGGACGGAGCCCTCCACGACGCCGCCGGAGACGACCACGCCGCTGGACACGATGGAGTCCAGGGCGGTGCCCACGGTGTCGTTTTGACCGCGGACGAACTTGGCCGGCGGGGAGATGCTCTGGCGCGTGTAAATGGGCCACTCAGAGTTGTAGAGGTTGAACACAGGCAACGGGGAGATGAGGTCAATGTGGGCGTCGTAGAACGAATCAATGGTGCCGACGTCGCGCCAGTAGGTCCGGTCGCGTTCCGTGGAGCCGGGGATGTCGTTGAGGGTGAAGTCGTAGACTCCGGCGTCACCCTGGCTGACGAAGTAGGGGATGATGTCCCCGCCCATGTCGTGCTTGGTGTCGAGCCGTTCGGCGTCCACGTGAAGGGCATCCACCAGCGCGTCGGCGTCGAAAACGTAGTTGCCCATGGAAGCCAGGAACTGGGTGGGATCAGCGGCCAGGCCAGGAGTTGTGGCGGGCTTTTCCACAAATGCAGCGATCTTCTGCGGGTCCTCCTGGTCCACCTCGATCACACCGAACTGGTTGGCCATGCTCAACGGCTGGCGCACGGCGGCCACAGTGGCCTTGGCGCCGCTCTGCACATGCTGCTCCACCATCTGGGCGAAGTCCATGCGGTACACGTGGTCCGCACCAACCACGACGACGATGTCGGGGTTGGCGTCATGGATCAGGTTCAGGGACTGGTAGATGGCGTTGGCGCTGCCGAGGAACCAGCTCTTGCCGACGCGCTGCTGCGCCGGCACGGACGCCACATAATTGCCCAACTGCGTGGACATCCGCCAGGTCTCGGAAATGTGGCGGTCAAGGCTGTGGGACTTGTACTGGGTCAGGACCACGATCTGCAGGTAGCGTGAATTCACCAGGTTGGACAGCGCAAAGTCGATCAGCCGGTAACTGCCGGCAAAAGGCACTGCAGGTTTCGCCCGGTCTGCCGTCAGTGGCATTAGCCTGTTTCCCTCGCCGCCCGCGAGGACAATGGCCAGGACTCTTTTATTCAACGGCATGGTAGTAGCTCCTGTACGCCTTCGTAACCCCAAACAGTCCGGCATGCCCGGACCCCTTCACACTAGAACAGATAGTGCGGAAGGACTACCTTGGGTAACGTGCGAATAGACATTGTGACTAAAGAGTTCCCGCCCGAGATCTACGGAGGCGCCGGAGTCCACGTGGCCGAATTGAGCAGGGTGCTTAGTAAGCATGTTGACCTGCAAGTTCGTGCCTTCGGGGCACCCCGCGACGCCGATTACCACGGTGCCGGGGTGACCTCCTATTCCGTTCCCGAAGACCTGGGCTCGGCCAACGCCGCCGTCCAGACGCTCGGGGTGGACCTGCGGATCGTGCCGGACGTGGCAGGTGCCGATCTGGTCCATTCGCACACCTGGTATGCGAACATGGCCGGCCATCTGGCGTCCCTGCTCCACGGCATCCCGCACGTATTAAGTGCCCACAGCCTGGAGCCCCTGAGGCCGTGGAAGGCCGAGCAGCTTGGCGGCGGCTACGCATTGTCCTCCTGGGTCGAGAAAACTGCCTACGAGGCGGCAGCAGCGATCATCGCCGTTTCGGAAGGCATGCGCCAGGACATCCTTCGCAGCTACCCGGACGTTGACCCTGCCAAAGTCAGGGTGGTCCACAACGGCATCGACGTCGAATTGTGGCAGCGCGACGAAAACCAGGACGCCGTCCGCGCCCTGGGCATTGATCCGGATAAGCCGAGCGTGGTGTTTGTCGGCCGCAACACGCGCCAGAAGGGCGTGCCTTACCTCCTGCGTGCAGCCGCGAAGCTTCCGGCCGATGTGCAGCTCGTGCTGTGCCTTGGGGCGGCGGATACTCCCGAGCTCGCCGCAGAAACTGCACGCCTGATCGAGGAGCTGCAGAGCCAGCGGACCGGCGTCGTGCTGATCGAACGGATGCTGCCGCGGAACGAACTCATCCAGGTCCTCAGCCACGCCACAGCGTTCGCCTGCCCGTCCATCTATGAACCGCTGGGCATCGTCAACCTCGAGGCGATGGCCTGCGGTGCTGCCGTGGTGGCCAGCGCTACGGGCGGCATTCCCGAGGTGGTCCAGCATGGCGAGACGGGCCTGTTGGTGGACCTGGAGCAGGTCACCGACGGTACAGGCACGCCGCTTGATCCGGAGAAGTTCGTGACGGAATTTGCCGCCGCTCTGACCGAGGTGGTGTCCGATCCCGAACGGGCACGTGCTATGGGCCAGGCCGGCCGCCGCCGTGCGGAGGAGCACTTCTCCTGGGACTCCATCACCGAGACCACCCTCGAGGTCTACCGCTCAGTGCTTTCCTGACGGACGGCAGGAACAGCAGCACTAGTGACCAGACATCGCACGACGGCGCCGCCCCCACCGAGGGGATTGGCGCCGTCGTTCGTACAAAACGCTTGATCCAACGCGGGGTCACAACGTGCCCATTCCGGGGCGTCGGAGGGGCTTGAAGTGACCTCGCGTTGCTTTATCGGGAGGTAGCCGTGCGCGCCAGCAGCACTTTTTCGTCGACGGGTGCGTTGCCGCTGGCCCGCTGTGCCCTGACGTAGGCGCGGGCCTCGTCCTGCCGGGTCTTCTCGGCACCGGTGGCGATCGCCGCACGCACGTGATCATCGCCGTACCCGAAGGCGTCCACAAGGTCCAGGGCATGGGGCCTGATCTTGACCAGGAGCCGGTTAATGTAATCACCCACGGTGCGTGCCCGTTGCATGGAGAGCCGGCCGTTCATCAGGTACCAGGACAGGTTCTTCTCGATCAGCGACAGGCCGAACAGGTCGCGCAGCCAGGTCAGGACCCGCTTGGTGCCGGGGTCCGTGACGTCTTCCAGGGCCGCCGTGAACGCCTCCCATTGCAGGAGCTCGGCGTGGGCCTGGGCAGCATCGATCAGCTCGTTCTGGTGCTGGTTGAAGAGGGCTGCCCCCTTTTCGACGGGCAGCTTGTTGGCGCCCTTCAGGGCCGCCCCGACGTCGGCCACCATGGTCTGGACGCGGTCCGTCAGGAGGGCGCGCTGGCCTTCCTCGTCCCGGAGCGCAATGGCAGCCTTCTGGACTGATCCGGTATCGGCGACGAACTGTGCCACCTGCCGCAGGCCGGTGCGGTGGATCGCCACGCCCGTTGCCTGGGCCACCACGTAGCGTGCAAGGACGCCAAAATCGACATTCCTGAACTCCTTGGCATAGTCGGCCAGGAGGCGCTTGGCCACAAGCTGGAGCAGCACGGTGTTGTCGCCCTCAAACGTGACATAGACGTCCATGTCCGCACGAAGGGAGGCATAGCGGTTTTCGATCAGGAAGCCGGCGCCGCCGCACGCCTCGCGGCATTCCTGCAGGGTGTCAAGGGCATGCCAGGTGCTCAGCGGCTTCAGGGCTGCGGCGAGGGTTTCCAAATCCTGCCGGTCCTCGTCAGTATCGTGGGCGCCGGAAAAGACGTCGTCGAATTTCTGGAGGAGCTGCTCGTGCGCGAAGCCCGCGGCATACGTCGTGGCCAGCCGGGTAAACAGGCGCCGCTGGTGGCGCTGGTAGTCCAGGAGGACCTCTTCGTCAGTGTGTGACGACGCTTTAAACTGGCGCCGTTCGGTGGCGTAGCGGATGGCTGCTGTCAGGGCGACCTTCGACGCCGCCACGGCCGCGCCGTCCAATGACACGCGGCCCTGGACGAGAGTTCCCAGCATGGTGAAAAAGCGGCGGCCGGGGCTGGCAATGGACGACGTGTAGGTCCCGTCAGGTGCCACATCGCCGTAGCGGTTCAGCAGGTTGGTGCGGGGGATGCGGACGTTGTCGAAATGCAGCCTGCCGTTGTCGATCCCGTTGAGGCCGCCCTTGACTCCGTCGTCCTCGCCACCGATCCCGGGCATGAACTCCTTGGTCTGGGGGTCCCGGAGGTCAACGTAGAAGGCATGCACGCCATGGTTGACGCCATTTGTCACGAGCTGGGCGAAAACGACGGCGCCGAGGCCGTCGATGGCTGCATTGCCGATGTAGTCCTTCCACGCAGCGCGGAACGGTGTATGGACCACAAATTCCTGGGTTTTGACGTCGTAGGTCGCGGTGGTGGCGATGCTGGCCACATCGGAACCGTGGCCGGTCTCCGTCATGGCGAAGCAGCCGGGGATCTCCAGGCTCATGATGCCTGGCAGCCAGTTGGTGTGGTGCTGCTGCGTGCCCAGGTGCATCACGGCCGAGCCGAAGAGGCCCCACTGGACACCAGCCTTAATCTGCAGGGACGGGTCGGCGGTGACCAGTTCCTCGAAGGCCGCGATGTTGCCGCCGTGGTCATCGGAACCGCCCAGTGCCAACGGGAAGGCCCGGTGTACGGCGCTGTTGTCCACGAGGTACTTCAACTGGCCGAAGGTTCGCGTCCGGTGTTCGGTGTGCGTCAGTCCTTCAATTTTGTGCAGTGCAGGGTCACTGGCCAGCGCGCGGGATTGGCGACGGGAGTCCGCCCATTTGCCCAGGAGTTGCTCGCCGAGGGCGGCAACGTCGACGGCGGGCTGCACAGCCGAGCCGTAGTTGGCGCTGGGGCTGGTGACCGCTGGGCCCGCAGCGGCTGTGTTCGCTACGGCGGCATTAGCTACGGCTGTATTCGTTACGGCGGCGTCCGGGCCGGTGGGGCGGTCCACTACTTCGGTCATGTCAATGTCCTTCGTTGGTTCTGACAGGAGGGTGTGAGGTTCTTGGGGCGGAATCATGCCGCGCTGGCGGGGCTAAGCTCGGGGGCGATCCCCACGCATAACCAGGCCGTGACCTGGCGGGCCATGGCTTCCTGGTCCGGTTTCGCCGCCGAAGCCGGCGTGCTGAGCCATTGCTCACCGGCATTTCGGACCAGGCCGATGGCCGCCGTGGGCCAGTAGCCGATCACCGCTTCTTTGCCTTCGCCGAGGTGGGTCCGCATTGGCGCGGCGATCATCTCTGCGATGGAATCGAAGAAGTGGCCAAGGGCTCCCGAGATGGCCGCCGATCCCGGGTGGCTGTCCGCATCCACCGGCGCATAGCGGGTGACGAAACTGTAGACATTGGGGCTGGTTTCCGCCATCTGGAGATAGGCAGAAATCATGGCCAGCAGCCCTTCCCGAGGAGTCTGGGCACCCTGCGCCGCTTCGCGGATCTTGCGCTGCATCTGGCTCAGGACAACTTCCCCGACGGCGTGCTGAAGTCCTGCCTTATCGCCGAAATAGCGGTAGAAGACCGACTTTGAGGTGCCGGCGGCCGCTGCAATCTCCTCCATGGAGGCATCGCTGCCCAGCGCGTGGACCGCGCGGCGTGCGGACTTGATGAGCGCCCGGCGTCGTTCCTCCCGGTGGGTCTGCCAGCGGGCCGAACGGCCGTCGGCAATTGCGCCGGCAGCCGGCGTCGGGACTTCTGCGTGGAGGTTGTTCACGATACTCAGCGTATCAGGTACGCTGGGTATCGGTAACCGTCGCAGATCAGAGGAGTCACCCATGTCCGTCAATGGACAGTCCGGCACCGGACCCCACGAATTCGCCAGCCCCACGACTTCCGGCGCGGCGCGTCCAGTCCGCCGGGCCGTAATTGTGGGTGGTAACCGGATCCCGTTTGCCCGGTCCGGCGGGGCCTACACAAAGTCTTCCAACCAGGACATGCTCACCGCCGCACTGGATGGTCTTATCGCCAGGTTTGGCCTCCAGGATGAGCGGATCGGCGAGGTTGCGGCGGGGGCCGTACTCAAGCACTCCCGCGACTTCAACCTCACCCGCGAGGCAGTCCTGGGTTCGGCGTTGTCGGCGGAAACCCCCGCCTACGACCTGCAGCAGGCGTGCGCCACCGGCCTCGAAACGGTTCTGGGCCTGGCCAACAAGATCAAACTGGGCCAGATCGATTCCGCCATCGCCGGTGGTGTCGACTCGGCGTCGGATGCCCCCATTGCTGTCAGCGAAGGCCTCCGCGAGATACTCCTGGACCTCAACCGCGCCAAGACACTGCCCCAGCGCTTGCAGGTACTCAGCCGCCTGCGGCCCAGGGACCTGGCCCCCGATGCTCCGAATACGGGGGAGCCACGCACCGGCCTGTCCATGGGCGAGCACCAGGCGCTGACCACCGCGCAATGGAACATTTCGCGCGAGGCGCAGGATGAGCTGGCTTTCAACAGCCACCGCAACCTTTCCGCCGCGTATGACGCAGGATTCTTCGATGACCTCCTGACGCCATACCGAGGCCTCGCCAAGGACTCAAACCTGAGGGCGGACACCACATTGGAGAAGCTGGCTACACTCAAGCCCGTCTTCGGGAAGAGCCTCGGCGCCGAGGCCACCATGACGGCGGGAAACTCCACACCGCTGACCGACGGGGCCTCCACGGTCCTGCTCGCATCCGAAGACTGGGCTGATGCCCATGACCTGCCGAAGCTCGCCACCGTCGTGGATGGTGAAGCTGCCGCCGTGGACTTCGTCCACGGCAAGGACGGACTGCTTATGGCTCCCGCGTTTGCGGTCCCCAGGCTGCTGGCCCGCAACGGACTGACGCTGGATGACTTCGACTTCTTTGAGATCCACGAAGCCTTCGCCGGGACTGTCCTGAGCACCCTGGCCGCCTGGGAAGATGATGAGTTCGGCCGCACCCGGCTGGGACTTGAGGGTGCCTTCGGCAGCATCGACCGCACCAAGCTGAACGTCAACGGCTCCTCCCTGGCCGCGGGCCACCCGTTCGCAGCCACCGGCGGACGCATCGTGGCCTCGCTGGCCAAGATGCTGCAGGCCAAAGGCACCGTCGAGGGAAGGCCTGCGCGCGGACTTATTTCCATCTGCGCCGCCGGCGGCCAGGGCGTCGTCGCAATACTCGAAGCACTCTAGGGGTACCGGATGACGGATAAATACACCACGCTCGTCAACCAGGGCGTGGGCAAGAACATCGCCAAACGGCTGGGCCTGCCCCAGCCTGCCGTGCTGCGCCGCTTCAAGCCGGGCCAGCCCCTGGTCACCGGCCCCGTCCTCGTCCAGGGCAACACCGCCGGTGCCGACGAACTGGCCGCCAGGCTGCTCTCCTGGGACCTGGACGTCCGGCGCCACGCGGTGCCCCGCGAAAAACTTGGCGCGATCATTCTGGCCCTGGATGAGCTGACCCGGCCCGAGGATCTTGAAAAGCCTGTGCTGTCCGCCGCGGCATCACTGCGTGATCTCGGCCCCAGCGCCCGCGTCATCACCATCTCCCGGCCGGCCGCCGAAACCGCGTCCCCTGCACAGTCGGCTGCCCGGCAAGGCGTCGATGGCTTCCTGCGGTCGCTTGCCAAGGAACTCCGGGCCGGCGCAACAGCGAACGGCATCGTCCTGGCAGAAGGTGTCCAGAGCACCAGCCCCAGCGCCCTGGCCGCCCTTCGGTTCTTTCTGTCCGGCCGGTCGGCATTTGTGGATGGCCAGTTCCTGACTGTGGCAACCGAGCAGGGCCACCTGCCCCCGGACTTCGAGAAGCCGCTCGCCGGCAAGGTTGCCGTGGTCACCGGCGCCGCCCGCGGCATCGGTGCGGCTATTGCCCGGACCCTCCACCGGGACGGGGCCATCCTGGTCCTCGTAGACATCCCGGCAGCCGGGGACCATTTGGCCGCCGTCGCCAACGAAGTCCGCGGCACGGCCCTTCAACTGGACATCAGCCGCGCAGATGCCGGCCAGCGGATCATCGACCACGCCGTGCAGCGTCACGGCCGCCTGGACATCGTCATCCACAACGCAGGAATTACCCGGGACAAGCTGCTCGCCAATATGGACCACGGTCGCTGGACCTCCGTCGTGAACATCAACATCGCCGCCCAGCTCAGAATCAACGAAGCGCTCCTTGCTTCCGAACACTTCCGTAATTCACCACGGATTGTCTCGGTGGCATCCACCAGCGGCATCGCGGGCAACCGCGGCCAGACCAACTACGCGGCGTCCAAGGGCGGCGTGATGGGTATGGTGCGCGCTTCTGCGCCCCTTCTGGCGGCGAACGGCGGGACCATCAACGCGGTGGCGCCCGGTTTCATCGAAACAGACATGACAGCACGGATCCCGTTTGCCGTCCGCGAAGTGGGACGGCGGCTGAATTCGCTGCAGCAAGGTGGCCAACCGTCCGACGTCGCGGAGGCAATTTCCTTTCTGGCGAGCGACGCCGCCGGGGGCATCAACGGCGACGTGCTGCGGATCTGCGGACAGAACCTGGTGGGGGCATGAGTACTGTCCAGCCGGTCATCCTGGGGGAGATGCCGTCCCTGTCCAAGCTCTACGTCAATGCCGCCGCGCAGACCGCGCGGCGGCGCGTGTTGGGCACGCACAACGGATCAAACCTTCCGGTCACTAGCCACGAAGTGCGCGGGGTAAGGGCCGACGTCGGCAACCTCACCGCCTACCAGCACCTCATCGGGCTGACTGCCAGGGACACTCTGCCGGCCGGATACCTCCACGCACTGGCATTCCCGCTGGCCATGAGTGTGATGAACCGCGACGATTTCCCGCTGCCACTCCTGGGCATGGTCCATCTCAGCAACCATGTGGAGCAGAGGTCGCCGGTGCTCTTCACGGAATCCCTGGACATCCAGGCCAGGGTTGAGAACCTCCGGGGCCACCGATCCGGCACGCAACTTGACGTTGTGGCAGAGATCCGCGGCGCGGATACGCCGGACATCAAGTGGACCGGGCGCTCCTCCTACCTGGCCAAGGGCGTGTTCCTCCCCGGCATCGACAAGCCAACGCCCCACAACGGCCAGGCCGATTTCACGCCTCCGGACCCCACCGCGATTTGGCATTTGGGGGTCGACACGGGAAGGGCGTATGCCGCCGTTTCAGGAGACTTCAACCCCATCCACCTGAGCGTGCTTTCTGCCAAGGCCCTGGGCATGCGCCGCTCCATCGCACACGGGATGTACCTTGCCTCGAGGGCCCTCGCGGATGTCGGGCCGGCCAAGGGCGAAGCGTTCACGTGGGATGTCACGTTCGAGGCTCCGGTGTTCCTTCCTGCCCGCGTTGCCTTGGCTATCACCGCCCTGGATATCACCACGGCACAGACGCCTGGCGAAGGCTGGCAGCGGGCCGAATTTGTGGCGTGGAACCCCCGCTCCGGCCGCCGCCACTTCAGCGGCTCCGTGGCACCGATCTAGGACGCCGGCCGCACAGCCCTGAGGACACGGTGCAGGCTCAGGAGGATGGACCCGGACGCTGTCACGGCCGAATCCTCCTGGGCCCGCTCCGCAACCGTTGCCATACCGGCCTCCACCGCCGACTTTGCGGCAGCGAACAGCCGCCGCTGGTCGGCTTCATCCTCACCGTCGAACGAGGCCAGGAGTTCGCCTGTGGCGGTCATGGCCGCGGCCAGGGGCGCACTGTCGTTGAAAGGCACCGTATAAGGTGCGTCGTCTGTCCAGATGACATCGGACAGGACTTCTGTCATGTCCTGGATGTGGAACGTCACCCGCTCCAGGTCACGAAGGTTGCGGTAGTCGAGATCCACATCGCGAGGATGGAGCCGCCGCCGCGGATTGGCGCGCCGGCTCGCATCAGCCTCCTGCACGAGATGGCGGACCGTGCTGGCTGCTTCGGCCAGCTCGGTCGACCGGCGGGACCAGTCCTCATGCTCGGGAGGCCACTTTTCAGTCAGGGCCGTTCCCATGTCAGTCAGTTGCCGCCCGAGGGCCAGCCGGAGTTTGCCCAGGCTGGTGGCCGCCGCGTTGAAGTGCAGGGGAGGAAAGACCAGGAAGTTGACGGCAATGCCCACTACGACGCCGACGCCCATCTGGATGAGGTAGCCGAAGGAAAAGTCGTCCCGGTTGCTTCCCCCCACCAGCAGGACCAGCAGCGCCGCCGTCGGAATCCAATCGCTGCCCGAGCCGATGCGGGGGAGACCGCCGAGCAGCACGCCGAGTCCCATAACGACCGCAACAGACAGCGGTGACGGATCACCGACACTGACCAGCGCAAAGGCGAGCCCGATACCCAGAGCGAGTCCGACGAGCGCCTGGAGACCCTGCCGGAAGGATCCGGCCACGTTGTGGTACATCGACACCAGGGCGCCGAGCGGCGCGTAGTACGGATAGTCGGCAGCGGATCCTGGCATCAGGGGAGCAATGGCGAAAGCGAGGCCGGCGGCCAGAGCTGCCTTCGCCGCCAGCTGCAGGCGCTGTACTGTGAATGCCGACGAGAGACCGGCCACCGAATTCCGCAGGATTCGGGTTCCAGCGGAGGGCCGGCCCTGCGGCTGCGTTTGAGTGTCACCCATCAGCCCCACACTAGGTGCACCCGTGTACTAGGACAAGGCCGACGCCGCCCGCCGGACCTCCGCAGCCAGCCGATGAGCTTTGCCCTGGGTGCGTCCGTCCTCCGCCCGCTGCGGGATGTATCCGAAGCCGAGGCCGTACGCGGGATCGGCGAACCCCAGCGCAGCGTTGGCTCCCTCGTGGCCGAAGGCGCGGTGGCTGCCGAAATTCCGCGACACGTGTGGCTTCATAAAGACCACGGCAAAGGCGTTGTCCAGTCCGGACAGGCGGTCCAGGCCCCACACCTGCTCCTGGGACATGGCGCTGACGGTCTCAGGGGTCAACAAGGGGTCCCGGCCGTCCACACCGGTGATGGCCGCGGCGTAGAGCCTGGCCAGGCCCTCCGCCGTACCCACACCGCCGGCGGCACTCATCCCCGCGGCGCGGACGGCCCGTTGATTGGGAAGTTCCATGATTGTGCTGACTGCCGCGTTGCTGTTAAGCCCATCCAGGCTCAGCGGATCCAGCCATGGTTGAAGAGGATCGACGTCGTAGAGGACGTCACGGTAGCGCGGTTCCAGCTCTTCGGGCAGTCCCAGGAAGAAGTCGATGCCGTAGGCCGTGCGGATGCGCTGGTCATAGAGGCTCTGCAGGCTGGTTGCCGTGACCCGCCGGCAGAGTTCCTCCATAATGATTCCGATGGTGAGGGCGTGATATCCGAAGCAACTGCCAGGACGCCATGCGGGGCTTGTCGCTGCCAACCTTGCCGCGGCCAGGGAGGTGGTGAATTCGTCCAGGGCGATGCCTCCCTCGACTCCCACCAGTCCGGCCTGATGGGACAGGGCTTCACGCACCAGCAAGCGGTCCTTGCCATGGCAACCAAACTCGGGCCAGTAGTGCGCCACCGTCCGGTTAAGGTCCAGCAGCCCGCCCTGGACGAGCAGCGAAATCACCAGCGCCGCCACGCCCTTGGAAACTGAATACGCCCCCGTAACGGAATCGGCGGTGATGTGGGGCCCGCCGGACAGGTCCACGATCTTCACGCCGTCCCGGTAGGCCGCCAGTTGGGCGCTGTACTGCGGATCCGCGGCGAGAAGGGCCTCAAACAGATCCAAAACGCCTTCATAACCGGGTGCTGCAAAGCCAAAAGATTTCTGCATGGGGCTAGCCTAACCGGTTAGAAAGCGCTTTCCCGATCCTAAGCCGCTCCATGGCCGGGGGAAACTTCTTCGCCGGGGCGCACCGGCCCCGGGGGAGTGCCGTCACCGAACGGCCGGCCGCCCAGTGATTCCCTGCCATGGGGCTCCAGCCAGCCCGCCGGATCAGGACCCTGCGGCACCATCCGGGTGGGATTGATGTCCTCGTGGACGATGTAATAGTGCTGCTTGATCTGGACAAAATCGATCGTGTCTCCGAAACCGGGAGTCTGGAAAAGATCCCTTGCGTAGCCCCACAGGGCCGGCAGTTCGGTCAGCTTCTGCCGGTTGCACTTGAAATGCCCGTGATAGACGGCATCGAACCTGGCCAAGGTAGTGAACAGGCGGACATCCGCTTCCGTGATGGTGTCACCCACGAGGTACCGCTGTCCGGTGAGGCGTTCCTCGAGCCAGTCGAGCGCGGCCCACAGCCTGGTGTAGGCCGAGTCATAGGCCTCCTGGGAGCCCGCAAAGCCGCAGCGGTAGACGCCGTTGTTGACCTCGGTGAAGACGCGCTTGTTGACGGAGTCAATTTCGGCGCGGAGGTGTTCCGGGTAAAGGTCAGGCGCCCCGACCCGGTGGAAACGGGTCCATTCGGTGGCAAAGTCCAGGGTGATCTGAGGGAAGTTGTTGGTGACCACCGCGCCGCTGGCAATATCAACGATCGCTGGCACCGTGATGCCGCGCGGGTAATCCGGGAAGCGCCGGAAATAGGCGCTCTGGATGCGCTCGATGCCAAGCACAGGGTCTACCCCGCGCGGATCGAGGTCAAAAGACCACGACCGGGCATCGTGGGTAGGGCCGGGCTGGCCAAGGGAGATGGAGTCCTCCAGGCCGAGGAGCCTACGCACAATCACGGCCCGGTTCGCCCACGGGCATGCCCGCGCCGCAATCAGCCGGTACCGGCCAGCTTCCACTGGCCACCCCGGCACGCCGTTGACGCCGGGACGGCCGTCGTGGGTGATCCGGTCCTCAATGTAATTCGTGTCCCGGTTGAACTCGGCACCGCCGGTCACATATGCGCCCAAGGTGCTGTGCCCGGTGCTGGTGTGCGTGCTGTCGGCAGCGGTGGCATTCGTGGCCTGCGGCCCGCTCGGAAATTCCTGGCTCATGCGGACCAGCCTAGGCTCCGGCGGCCAGGATTGCCGAGATGGGCTGCCAGGCGACCAGCCAGGAGCCGGCAATAACGACGACAAAGAGCGCGATCCAGATGCCGGAGGGTATGGACGTTGCGCGGTACAGGATATACGCGTCGGAACTGGCCAGCCTGTCACGGCGCCGCAGGTGCACATTGGTGAGCTTCGCGAGATCCCGGACGGCGGCCACAAGCAGGGCCACGCCAAGCACGACTGCAACATGGCCGGTGAAGCTGCTGGGCACAACGAGGACCAACACCCCGCCGCCTGCGACGGCAAGGCCTGTGATCAGCAGCCCCGCGAAGTTCCTGATGAACACGAGCGAAACCAGGAGGATAAGGGTGCCTGTGGCCAAGGCGGCCGGACCCCAGCCGGCAAAACCGGAGGTGACCAGGGCAGCGCCGGTCAGGGCAGGTACAGGATAGCCCCAGAATCCGGACCAGACGGCGGCGGCCCTGCCCCGGCTGTAACTGGTGGTTATGCCGGAGTGGTCCAACCGGAGCCGGATCCCGCTCAGTCTTTGGCCGCTCATAACGGCGGCGAAAGCATGGCCGAGTTCGTGCGTGGCGGTGGCCAGGAGCCCAAAGTACTTCCAGGTGGCACGGGGGATGGACAATGCAGTTGCCAGCGCCAGCACCACAGCCAGTTCGGCCACCGTGACTTGGGGGATGGCGGCACGGCTGAAGGCTTCAACGATCCGTTGCCACAATTGCTCGGGAATCAAGGTCGTTTCCCGCCGCGCCGGGAGTAGTGATTGTCAGCCATATCCCTCTACGGTACTAGAGGGATGGTTCACCACTGTCCTGCCGCCCTGCGGCGCTCAAGGAATCGAGGAATGCCGTGACCACTTTGAAGGAACGCCTGCACGCTGATGTTGTGGTGCACATGAAGGAGCGGAACAAAACCGCCCTGACCACGGTGCGCAATGTCCTGGGCGAGATCGAAACACGGGAGAAGTCGGGAAAGACGCCCATTGTCCTGGACGACGCCCAGGTGACCTCGTTGTTGCAGAAGGAGGCTGCAAAGCGACGTGACACCGCAAGGATCTATATGGAAGCCGGAGAATCCGAGCGGGCCGCGGCCGAGATCGCCGAGGCCGAAATCATAGAAGCGTACTTGCCGCAGCCGCTGACAACAGCCGAAGTCGAGGCGATTGTTGACGAGACCATTGCCGGGCTGCGGAACGAAGGCGTAGAGCCCGGAATGCGTCAGCTGGGCGCCGTGATGAAGCCTGTCACGGCCAAAGTCGCCGGACGCTACGACGGCAAGGCTGTCAGCGAGATCGTCCGCAGCCGTCTCGCCTAAGCGGGTCAGCTCGAGCCTGTTACTCGAGCCTGTTAACCGGAAAGGCACGCCTACTAAACGTGGGCGTGCCTTAACTTCCTGCTGGCGGAACACGGCCGCCACGGAAGAATATCCGGGTTTCTTGAATCAGCCTTCGCAGTCAGTGCAGTAGCTGTGTCCGTCTTTCTGCCGCGCAATCTGGGAGCGGTGCCGGACCAGGAAGCAGGAGTAGCACGTGAACTCGTCCTCAGCCTGCGGGATAACCTGCACGACCAATTCCTCGGCAACGAATTCGCCTCCCGGAACGCCGGCGCCATCCAGCCCGTCGGCCTCATCGAGCTCGAGGACGACGCTGCGGGCGTCCGGAGCATTGGCGGACTGCAGTGCCTCGAGTGAGTTGTCCTGCGACTCCTTGACGTCGGAGCGAAGTTCATCGTAATCGGTTGCCACTTAGGTGTATCTCTTTTCTTTGGTTCGTCTGTCGCGTATGCAACCTACAGCATCCGGCGGGTATTCCCCAATAGCCTGGCAAGAAAATTTCTCTGCGGCGCCAATATTTCCGTGCGGACACCCGCTGGGATCGGCGTCGGGTGACATTGGGCACCACGGTGCCCGGGGCTAAAAGTCAGCGCACGGCGGCCGAGCCGCGAGATCTAGTCAAGGTCCTTAGCCAAGGCCGTGGTCTGAGGCGGGGTAATCCGCCCCAGTCGCTCGTCGAGCGTCACGCGCAGCCGGGCGGCCGCCACCTGAACCCGGTGCTCGGCAGGGGTGACCTTCCTGTCCGGCGCAGAGGCGGCATTCGGGCGTGCGTGCACGTCCTTGTGTTCAGGGGACCCTGCGCTGACGGTCCAGTCACTATCGTCCCCGCCAGGCACGTACTCCCACGCCGCGTCGAACAGTTCAAGCTCCTCGGCACGGGCCAGCTCACTGCCTGCGAGGACGTTTAAGGTCGCAAGCCCCAAGGCCTTGGTTCCTTCATCCTGATCCAGGGCCCGGTCCAGGGCCCACTGGGTGCGTCGCCACCATTCCGCCCGGCTGTCCGCCTCGGTCTTCTGCCGGAGCGCCTGCTCGTCGGCTTCGCGTTTCTGGTCCAGCGCTGTCTTATCGGCTGACGTGCGCTGGGCCAGGGTGCGCCAGTTGATGTAGAAGGCCAGCAGGGCCGCGATCAGGACAGCCAAGGGGCCAAGCCCGGCAAGGATTACCCACCAGTCGGCCGGCCCGGAGTGGACGACGACTTCAAGCGGGCCAGGCGGCGGGGTTGGATTCACGGCTCCAGCTTAGGCCGTCGACGGAAACAGAAAAAACCCCTGAAATCCGTGGATTTCAGGGGTTTTCCCATTTGTGCGCGGAGGGGGACTTGAACCCCCACCCCCTTTCGAGGACTAGCACCTCAAGCTAGCGCGTCTGCCATTCCGCCACCCGCGCAGGTGGTAATTCGGAGATCGTTTCCGCCTTTCAGCGTTTCGCTTTTCTCCGAAGCAGCGAGAAAAACTCTAACACGAACTTTCCGAAAACATGGAATCGGGGCTGATGGGTAGGCTGAGGGCACACGAGAACGCAGGTTGTTTGCAGCCTTCCCACTGCCCAAGGAGTTTCTATGTCTGACATCCGTGCCGAGGATGAAGTTGTCCGGATCTGCCAGGAACTTATCCGGATAGATACCTCGAACTACGGTGACGGTTCGGGGCCGGGGGAGCGGTTGGCCGCGGAATACACGGCCGGGCTGATTGAAGAAGTGGGCCTCGCAGCCGAGATCTTCGAGTCGGCGCCCGGCCGCGCAAGTGTTGTGACCCGGATGGCCGGTGAGGATCCGTCCGCCAGCGCGTTGGTGGTGCACGGGCACCTCGATGTAGTGCCCGCCCTGCGTGAACAGTGGTCGGTGGATCCCTTTGGTGCGGAGCTCAAAGACGGACTCATCTGGGGCCGCGGAGCCGTGGACATGAAAGACATGGACGCCATGATCCTTGCTGTGATGCGGGATTTGGCCAGATCCGGGCGCAAGCCCAAGCGCGACATTATTTTTGCCTTCTTCGCCGACGAGGAAGCCGGCGGTGAGTACGGGGCCCGCTACGCGGTCGACAAGCGGCCCGAGCTCTTCGAAGGCGCAACTGAAGCCATCTCGGAGGTAGGCGGCTTCTCGGCGACCATCGGCGGGCAGCGCACCTACCTCCTGCAGACGGCTGAGAAGGGCATCTCCTGGCTCCGGCTGGTGGCGCACGGCCGGGCTGGCCACGGCTCCCAGATCAATACGGACAACGCCGTCACCCGGCTGGCTGCGGCGGTAACCCGGATCGGCGAATACAAGTGGCCGATTGAGCTGACGCCCACTACGCGGCAGTTCCTGGACGGCGTGACCGAACTCACGGGTGTGGAGTTCGATCCGGACAATCCGGACCGCCTGCTCGACCAGCTCGGCACCGTGGCGCGCTTTGTGGGGGCGACCCTGCAGAACACCACCAATCCCACGCTGCTCAAGGGCGGCTACAAGCACAACGTCATCCCCGAATCGGCCGAGGCCCTGGTGGACTGCCGGACGCTCCCGGGCCAGCAGGACCACGTGCTGGAGGTCGTGCGGGAGCTTGCCGGTTCCGGTGTCGAGGTCAGCTACGTGCACAGCGACGTCTCGCTTGAAGTCCCGTTCGCCGGAAACCTGGTGGATTCCATGATCGACGCCCTGCACACCGAGGATCCGGGGGCGAAAGTGCTTCCCTATACGCTCTCCGGCGGCACGGACAACAAGTCATTGAGCCGGCTGGGTATCACCGGCTACGGCTTCGCTCCCCTCCAGCTGCCCGACGATCTCGATTTCACCGGGATGTTCCACGGCGTGGACGAGCGGGTTCCGGTGGATTCGCTGAAGTTCGGCGCCCGGGTGCTCAACACGCTCCTCACCAATTACTGAGCCGGCCCGGACATGACTCCCGAGGAAGTCCTGCCGGAGCCCTTGCTCCAGGCCATCCGCGGCCGTGCTGCGGGCTATGACCGGGACAACACCTTCTTCTTTGAAGACCTCGAGGAGCTGACCGCCGCCGGCTACCTCAGGCTGTTTGTGCCGGCGTCCGACGGCGGCCTGGGGCTTGGGCTGGCGGCGGCAGCACAGTGCCAGCGGCGGCTGGCAACGGCGGCCCCGGCCACCGCCTTGGCCATCAACATGCATTTGGTCTGGACCGGCGTCGCCCACGTCCTGGCCGCACGGGGGGACCATTCCCTTGGCTTCGTCCTGCAGGAGGCCGCCCACGGCGAGATCTTCGCCTTCGGCAATTCCGAAGCCGGCAATGATTCGGTACTTTTTGATTCAAAAACGGCAGCCGTTCCCCTGCCGGGCGGGGCGTACAGCTTCACGGGTACCAAGATCTTCACGAGTCTTTCGCCCGCCTGGACCCGACTGGGAATCTTCGGCAAGGACGGCCAGGCCAGGGAAGGCGAAGGGGAGCTCGTGCACGGGTTCATCAGCCGGGAGGCCGCGGGCTACGCCATCCTGGATGACTGGAACACCCTGGGCATGCGGGCCAGCCAGTCAAACACCACCGTCCTGGACGGCGCCGAGGTCCCGCCGGAGAGGATCTTCCGCAAACTTCCGGTGGGACCTAACGCCGATCCGCTGATTTTCGCCATCTTCGCGTGCTTCGAGACATTGCTGGCTGCCGTGTACACCGGCATTGGCGAACGTGCCCTGAACCTGGGTGTTGAGGCCGTCAAGCGCCGCACGTCCTTCAAGAATGCCGGCCGCAGCTATGCGCAGGATCCGGATATCCGCTGGAAGATCGCGGAGGCCGCAATGGCCATGGATAACCTCTACCCCCAGCTGCTGACCGTCAGCCGCGATGTGGATGCGCTCGTTGAGCACGGGCCGCAATGGTTTCCCAAACTTGTGGGGCTGAAGGTCAATGCAACTGAAACGGCCCGCCGGGTTGTGGACATGGCCATCAGGGTGAGTGGCGGCTCCAGCTACTTTCGTGGGTCGGAGCTTGAACGCCTGTACCGGGACGTGCTGGCGGGGATGTTCCATCCATCAGACGATGAGTCGGCGCACAACACGGTGGCGAACGCGTGGCTGGGTCCGTTGGAGGACTGAACAGGCCGCTGGCCCGTTAGTCCCTATACGGTCCGCTGGCCGGACAATTCCTACACGGTCCGCTGGACCTGCATCACCCGGCGGCGGAGCCAGAAGCGCCTGCCGCCGCCCAAATACAGCTTGCTGCGTTCCAGCTCCCACTTGCCGTACTCGGAATGCTCCACAAGCCGGCGCCTGGCATCAGGCAGCGAATCGTCAGGGCTGACCGTCAGAACGAGGTACTCGTACTGCCTCAGAATGTCCCGTTCGCGCTGGACCGAGCTGGTGAGAAAATGTTCCTTCATTGCTCTCCATTTTCGTCCTTTTCCGGCTAACGTGAAGGCATGAGCATCGATCCGCGTGTCGCGCTTCAGTCCTTGACAACCGCCTTGGAAGAACACCTTATAGCAGCATCCAACCGGCGTGGAGATGGCGATCCCGCGGTGGAAGCGGCTTTTTTTGCGGTCGCGGATGCTTTCGAGGTTTATGAAGACGCACTCTACGAGGCTTACAGCGAAGTTACACCCCTTCAGGTCTTCGATGATGAAGAAGATGAGGACGATGAAGCCGGCATCGATGACGACGAGGACCTGGAAATTCTCGAGGACTGAGAACTCCACGCCGCCATCGCGGGCAACGACCCAACGCTGCGGCCCTGAACGGCGTCTCCGCCGGCACGGAAACTCAGCCGGGCAGGGAAACGTCCTCGAGCGCGCGGGCAATTTCGGGCGGCAGCCTGGTTAGTTGGGCGGCCATGATTTCTTTCGCCTGCACGGGAGTCCGGGGCCCGATGATGGCAGTGGCCACGCCATGCTGGGACAATAGCCAGCTCAGCGAGACATCCAGCGGTGTCCGGCCCAGGCCCTTGGCCGCCATGGCCACGGCTTCCACTACGCTGGACGGCTGCGCCTCCAGATACGGCTCTACGTAGGGTGCGGAGTCTGTTCTTGCCGCCCGGGAATCGGCGGGAATGGCGCCGCGGTACTTGCCAGTCAGAACGCCACGTCCCAGCGGAGCCCAGGCCATCAGCCCCAGGCCGGCATCTTCGACGGCGGGAACCAGTTCCGCTTCCGCCTTTCGCTGCAGGAGTGAATATTCAGCCTGCGCGGCTACGAGCGGAAATCCGGCCACCGCCGCAGCCTTGGCGCTTTGCCACCCGTTGAAGTTGGAGATGCCCGCATAGCGGGCGCGGCCGCTCCGGAGCGCGAATTCAAGCGCGGACAGGGTCTCGTCCAGCGGGACATTGCCGTCCCATGCCTGGGCAAACCAGATATCCACGTAGTCAGTCCCCAGCCTGGCCAGACTTGCGTCCAGGCCGGTGAGCATCGCGTTGCGTGACGTGTCCACCGTGCGCCGGCCGTCCGACGTCGACATCCCCGCCTTGGTGGAAATGCAGACTTCGGTGCGGGAGACGACGTCACCCAGGAGAGAGCCGATCATCGCCTCGGCGCGGCCGTCGGCGTAAGACGCCGCGGTATCTATAAGTTTTCCGCCACCATCGATAAATGTCCGCAATATCTCCGAGGCGTCCTGTTCGTCGGTATCGCCGGACCAGGACATGGTGCCGAGGGAAAGGGCGGAGACTCGCAATCCACTGTTGCCGACGTAACGCTGCTGCATAGCTGCAAGCTTACGGGGAATCAACAGTGTCCATGACGTAGGGTCTTAGCGTGAACTGGTTTGAGGCGGCCCTGCTGGGCCTAGTGCAGGGACTGACCGAATTTCTACCGATTTCATCGAGCGCGCACCTGCGGATTGTGGGGCAGTTCCTGCCCAACGCATCCGATCCCGGAGCCGCGTTTACCGCCATCACGCAGCTTGGTACCGAAACGGCGGTGGTGATCTACTTCTGGCGCGACATCGTGCGGATCGTCAAGGCTTGGGCGGGATCGCTGACCGGAAAAGTCTCCCGGCAGGACCCGGATGCCCGCATGGGCTGGCTGGTGATCCTGGGCAGCCTCCCCATCATCGTGCTGGGTCTGCTGTTCCAGGACCAGATCGAGTCGGTGCTGAGGAGCCTGTGGCTCGTAGCCACCATGCTGATTGTCTTCGGGCTCTTTCTGGCCGTGGCCGACGCGATCGGAAAGCAGGACCGGGACCTCACCCAGCTCACCTACAAACACGGCATTTTGTACGGCTTCGCCCAGGCCCTGGCTCTTATTCCCGGCGTGTCGCGATCCGGCGGCACCATCACCGCAGGTCTCCTGATGGGCTACACGCGCGAAGCCGCCGCGCGGTATTCGTTCCTCCTGGCTATCCCGGCGGTGTTCGGCAGCGGCCTTTACCAGCTGTATAAGGTGGTCTCCAAGGAAGGCATCACCGGCCCCTACGGCCTTCCGGAGACGGCGCTGGCCACCGTCATCGCCCTGGTGGTGGGCTACGTGATCATCGGTTGGTTCCTCAAGTTCATTTCCACCCGAAGCTACCGGCTCTTCGTCTGGTACCGGATCTTCCTGGGCCTGGCCCTGTATCTCTTGCTCGGTTTCAATGTCATCAGCGCCTAGCCGTAGGCTTAGGCTGTGAAATCCTGGACCTCCCGCCCTGTCCCTGCGCTGCCCGGCGCCATGCCTGCCATCCGGCTGTTCGATACCGCTAAGGGGAGTGAGGTCACGCTCCGGGCCGGGGGAGAGCAATCCATGTACGTCTGCGGGATCACTCCCTACGACGCAACCCACATGGGCCATGCGGCCAGCTACGTGGCCTTCGACCTGCTGAACAGGGCCTGGCGTGACGCCGGCCAGCAGGTTTCCTACGTCCAGAACGTCACCGACGTCGACGACCCCCTGCTGGAGCGCGCGACTGCCACCGGTGTGGACTGGCGGGACCTGGCCGCGAGCCAGATTGAACTCTTCCAGACCGATATGGAGGCCCTGAACGTCCTCTCGCCGGACCACTACGTGGGTGCCGTTGAATCAGTTGACATCATTGTTCCGGCCATCGAACGGCTGGTCCGGCTGGGGCTGGCCTACCGCGTCCCTGGTACGGCAGGGGAGCCCGACGGCGACGTCTACTACGACGTCGAAGCTGCCGGCAAGCAGTCGGTCGCCCCGGATGCCTGGACCCTGGGCTCGATCTCCCGCCTTGGTGAAGCCGAAATGCTGGAACTGTTCGCCGAACGCGGCGGCGACCCGGGCCGGGCCGGCAAGCGGCAGGCCCTGGACCCCCTGCTCTGGCGGGTTGCCCGTGACGGCGAGCCCAGCTGGCCGGGCGGTGAGTTGGGCCAGGGCAGGCCTGGCTGGCACATCGAATGCACGGTCATCGCCCAGCGGTACCTGCCGGCTCCCTTCACTGTCCAGGGCGGCGGCTCTGACCTCATCTTCCCGCACCACGAGATGGGCGCCGGTCACGCCTATTCCCTCGCCGAAGTGCCGCTGGCCCACCACTATGCCCACGCCGGCATGGTGGGCCTGGACGGCGAAAAGATGAGCAAGTCCAAGGGCAACCTGGTCCTGGTGTCCAAACTTCGGGCCGAGGGAGAAGATCCGGCTGCCATCCGCCTGGCCATCCTGGCCCACCATTACCGTTCAGACTGGTCCTGGACCGCTGAAGGGTTTGAAGCCGCGAAGGACCGCCTGGCTGCGTGGCGCAGCGCCGTCGCCACCTCGCCGGAAGGATCGGCCCCCGGCCTGATCGCAGAAATGAGGTCCGCCCTTGCATCTGACCTGAACGCACCGGCCGCCCTGGAAGCTGTTGACCGCTGGGCTGCCTCGGCGGACTCCGCCGCGGCAGCGGGCAGCCAGCATGATCAGGCCCTGGTCAGGGACGCCCTGGACGCCTTGCTCGGCGTCGTACTTTAGGGCTTGTCCCGGCCCCGACGCTTGAGATAGCGCTCAAACTCCCGCGCGATGGATTCGCCGCTCGCCTCCGGAAGATCGGCCGTATCTTTTGCCTCTTCCAGCTGGCGGACGTACGCGGCGATCTCAGGATCCTCGGTAGCCAACTCATCGACGCCGCGCTCCCACGCAGCTGCCTCTTCCGCCAGTTCGTGCGTGTCCAGCGGGACCTGGATCAATTCCTCGACCCGGTGCAGGAGAGCCAGCTGTGCCTTGGGTGACGGGGCCTGGGCCACGTAATGCGGGACGGCTGCCCAAAGGGAAACAGTCGGAAGGCCCGCCAGGAGGGACACTTCGGACAGTACTCCGACGATGCCGACGGGACCTTCATACTGGGATGCTTCAAGGTTGAGGCGTTCCCGCAACACAGCGTCGTCAGAGGACGTGCTGACCGGAATCGGCCTGCTGTGCGGAACGTCTGCCAGAAGGGCCCCCACCAGGACCACGTAGTCCACCTTCAGCGCTTCGGCGTGGACCAGCAGTTCCGCCGTATAGGCCCGCCACTTGTAGGACGGCTCAATGCCCTGGACGAAAATGACGTCCACGTTCGAATCCGGCGCACTGGCCTTGTAGATCCGTGTGGAGGGCCACTTGATCTTGCGTTCCCCCGAGGCGTTCCTTCGGACCGTGGGACGCGTGAACTGGAAATCGTAGTATTCGTCGGCGTCAATGGACGCGACCTTCTTGCCGCCCCAAACCCTGTTCAGGTAGCGCAAGGAATCACTGGCGGCTTCGCCGGCATCGTTCCAGCCTTCAAATGCGGCCAGCATCACAGTAATGCGCTCCCCGTCCGCCACTGGCAGCAGGAACTGCTCCGGTTCAGGTGCGGCACCCGGTTCCGCGGTGTCTCCGTCGAAGCTATTCATCTCATCACCCTACGTCCAAGAACCGGCGCGACGCATTGAATGAAGAGCCAAAAAGTGCGCCGGGGCGCGTGCGCGCCCAAAGGCAAAGCTGATATTCGCCGAGGGCGTATCCACCGGCTGGCGTTCAGGTGCGCCCCGTAGACTGGGAACATGCGATCCCTACCCTCCGTTTCCCCGCTCAGAGCCGTTCTTTGGGATATGGACGGCACCATTGTGGACACTGAACGCTACTGGATTGCCGCGGAGCACGCCCTTGTGGAAGCGCATGGCGGCACATGGTCACATGGGCAGGCCATGCAGCTCGTGGGTCAGTCGCTGACGTATTCGGCCGGAATCCTGCAGGCAGCCGGTGTCCGGCTGGAGCGCCGGGAGATCATCGACACCCTGACCTCTGAGGTCATCAGGAGCGTCCGGCACTCTGTTCCTTGGCGTCCCGGTGCGCGGGAACTGCTGGATGACCTGCACGTCGCCGGTGTGCGGTGCGCGCTGGTGACCATGTCGGAGGAGCCGTTGGCCCGCGAAATTGTCGCGAGCCTGCCCAAGCGTTACTTCGAATTCCTGGTCACGGGGGACACCGTCACCCAGGGCAAGCCGCACCCGGAAGCATACCTGAAGGCAGTGGAGCTGCTTCAGGAAGCGGACCCGGACCTGACCGTGGATCACTGCGTCGCCCTTGAGGACTCCGCACCGGGAGTGGCTGCTGCTGTGGCCTCGGGCGTCGCCACCGTCGCCATTCCGCACATTGTCCCGATCCCCCACGATCCCGGGCACACCACCTGGGAATCCCTGGCCGGCCGCACCGTTTCCGAGCTGGAGGCCATCGCCGCGGGCAGCCTGGCCGCCGCGGTGGCTGGATCTGCAATGCCTGTGACGGGGAGCCCGTCATGAGTTCCGCGCCCGCCCCCGCCCGCCGCGAAGGAATACCGCTCGGCAGGATCGCCGGAATCCCGGTCATTCTGGCCTACTCGTGGTTTGTGATCGCCGCCTTTACCGTCATTGTCTACGGACCCCTGCTGTTGGAGCAGAATCCGGTGTTGGGCATTTCCGCCTACTACATGGCGTTCGCGTACGCCCTGCTGCTCCTGATCTCAGTCCTGGTCCACGAACTGGCGCACGCCCTCACGGCCAAGATCTACGGCTGGCCCACGCAGAAGATCGTGCTGAATCTCTGGGGCGGCCACACCCAGTTTGAGAATTTCACGGCGACGCCGGCGCGCTCGGTCATCGTGGCGCTGGCCGGGCCGGCTGCCAACCTGGTCCTCGCCGGCGGCGCCTGGGTGGTCCTCTCCACCACCAGCATGGGCACCGTGGCCGAAATACTCACAAACATCTTTATGTGGGCCAACTTCGTCATCGGCATCTTCAATGTCCTGCCCGGACTCCCGCTGGACGGGGGCAGGATCGTTGAGTCGGCCGTCTGGAAAGCAACCGGGAGCCAGGCCAAAGGCACCGTCGCCGCCGGCTGGGCCGGCCGCGTCATCGTGGTAGCGCTGGGCTTCTGGTTCATTGCCCGGCCGCTGCTGGCCGGTGAGACACCAGATATCAGCCTCCTGATGATCACCGTCCTCGTTGGCGGCTTCCTCTGGATGGGTGCCAGCGCCGCAATCCAGCAGGGCACCCTGCGCGGAAGGATGCATCTGGTCAGCGCCGCTGCCCTGGCGGCTCCCGCCGTCGGAATTCCAGCCACCGCGGTGGTGGCGGACATCCGCAGGCTGTCACCGGACGGTTCACGCGCCGTTGTGGTCTGCGGGCCGGATGGACGCCCGCAGGGTGTTGTGGATCCCGGTGCCCTCGCCGCGGTTCCTGACTACGCCGCCGACTCCACGCCTGCCACGGCAGTGTCCTATGCCCTCGCGGCGGGAGCCTACGTACCTGAGTCGTCCCAGGGGCAGGAACTGATCCAGTACCTTTCCCAGCTGGACGGTCACGAATATGCCGTGGTGGACCATCACGGAACGGTCACCGGACTTCTGGCGCAGAACGTGGTGGTGGCCGCCATCACCGGCAAGGCTGACCCGTCAAATAGGCATCCTCAGGGTCAAAGCCGGTAGAGTTACGTGCCGGCCGTGCATTGCCGCCGCGTGGCCGCCCGGAGGCCTGCGCCGCACCCGGCGGACCTATTTCGATGCGTGGCCCCACAGTTTTACAGGAGCGAGGAAAATCCATGAGCAGCGAAACTGCCGCCGAAGCCGCAGCACCAACCACCACCGGTGTTGCCGCCAATGGCACCCAGCCGGTGGGAGCTGCCCGCCGCCGCGGGCCTTTCCGTGAAGGCGAACGGGTCCAGCTGACCGACGAGCGCGGCCGCATGAACACGATCTCTCTCGAAAGCGGCGGCGCCTTCCACACGCACCGCGGCTTCCTGAACCACGACGAGATCATCGGAAAAGCAGATGGGTCAGTCGTCGTGAACAACGTCGGCCAGCAGTACCAGACGCTGCGCCCCCTCCTTTCGGACTTTGTCCTTTCCATGCCGCGTGGCGCCGCAGTGGTCTACCCGAAGGACGCCGGCCAGATCGTCACCATGGCCGATATCTTCCCCGGCGCCAGGGTTGTTGAAGCCGGCGTTGGCTCCGGAGCGCTGTCCATCTCGCTGCTCCGGGCCGTTGGCGACAACGGCTACCTCCACTCCTTCGAGCGCCGTGAGGAATTTGCGGACATTGCCCGCGGGAATGTGGAAACCATCTTTGGCGGCCCGCACCCGGCGTGGGGGATCTCCCTTGGCGACTTCCAGGAGGAAGTAGTCCGCAGCGAGGCGCCCGGCTCCGTGGACCGTGTAGTGCTGGACATGCTGGCACCCTGGGAATGCCTCGACGCCGTTGCCACGGTCCTCGCACCCGGCGGCGTCTGGATCAACTACGTGGCCACGGTCACCCAGCTGTCCCGGACCGCGGAAGCCATCAGGGCTGACGGCCGCTTCACCGAACCCGACGCCTGGGAGTCCATGGTCCGCGGCTGGCACCTTGAGGGCCTTGCCGTCCGCCCGGACCACCGCATGGTTGCCCACACCGGCTTCCTTCTGGTCACCCGCCGCCTTGCCGACGGGGTCACCGGCATCTCCGTCAAGCGCCGTCCGTCGAAGACCGGCTTCAACGAAGAAGACGTCAACGCCTGGACACCCGGTGCCGTCGGCGAACGACTGGTTTCCGACAAGAAGCTCCGCCGCGCCGCGCGCGATGCCATTGCCGGCACCAACGTCAAGGACGAACCGGAGATCACGAACTAGTCCACATTTCGGGAGTCTCCAGCAGTACCTGCCAACTTGGGGCTAAGGTCTTAAGAAGAAGAGCAGGAAGGGGCTAATGCACCATGGAGACGCCGAATCAGGACTCCGGACGTACACCGGCGGAGCAGTCGGCCGCCAACGAACTGTCGGCTGCGGACCGGCAGGCGAATGTCCTCCGCGACAAACTCAGGCACATTGACCGCCAGCTGGCGGCCGCGACGCAGAACAACGCGAAGCTTGTCAGCATGCTGGAAGCGGCCAAGGCCGAGATTCTGCGGCTGAAAAATGCCTTGGACCAGGAGGGCCAGCCACCGTACAGCTTCGGCACCGTCCTGCAGCTCAATCCCAGGCGGCTGCCGTCAGCGGGCAATAGCGGCCAGGCTGCCACCGAGGAATCGGTGGACATTTTCAACGCCGGCCGGAAGATGCGGGTGGGCATCAGCCCCCTCGTCAACATCAACCAGCTGGCGGTCGGCCAGGAGGTCCTCCTCAACGAGGCACTGCTTATTGTTGCCGGCCTCGGCTACGAACGCGCCGGCGAACTCGCAACCCTGAAGGAAATGCTCGGAACGGACCGCGCGCTGGTGGTGGGGCGGGCGGACGAGGAGCGTGTCATCAGGCTCTCCGGAGCCCTGCTCACCGAAAAGCTCAGGGTGGGGGACGCACTGTCCATCGACTCGCGCACCGGTTACGCCCTCGAAAAAGTGCCCCGCTCCGAAGTAGAGAACCTGGTCCTCGAAGAAGTCCCCGACATCACGTACGAGGACATCGGCGGCCTCGGTCCGCAGATCGAGCAGATCCGGGACGCAGTGGAACTGCCGTTCCTGCACCCGGACCTTTACCGCGAGCATGGGCTGAAAGCCCCGAAGGGCATTCTGCTGTACGGTCCGCCAGGGTGCGGCAAGACCCTGATTGCCAAGGCTGTTGCCAACTCCCTCGCCGCCCGGGCAGCGGAGCGGTCCGGCAATGTGGACCTGAAGAGCTATTTCCTCAACATCAAGGGTCCGGAGCTTCTGGACAAGTACGTGGGCGAGACAGAGCGCCACATCCGCCTGATTTTCTCCCGGGCCCGGGAGAAGGCTTCGGACGGCAGCCCCGTGGTAGTTTTCTTTGATGAAATGGATTCCCTGTTCCGTACGCGCGGAACCGGGATCTCCTCAGACGTCGAGACCACCATCGTCCCGCAGCTGCTGAGTGAGATCGACGGCGTGGAGCGGCTGGACAACGTCATTGTGATCGGTGCATCCAACCGCGAGGACATGATCGACCCCGCCATCCTCCGCCCCGGCCGCCTGGACGTGAAAGTCAAGATCCAGCGCCCCGATGCAGAGGCCGCGGCGGATATTTTCAACAAATACATCACCACGGACCTGCCGTTCCACGAGTCCGACCTCGCCGAACACAGCGGTGACGTCCAGGCGACGGTGGACGCCATGGTCCAGCGCACGGTTGAAGCCATGTACTCCACGGAGAAGTCCAACGAGTACCTGGAAGTCACCTACGCCAACGGCGATACGGAAATGCTGTACTTCAAGGACTTCAATTCAGGCGCCGTAGTCCAGAATGTTGTGGACCGGGCCAAGAAGTACGCCATCAAGGATCTCCTGACGCTGCACCAGAAGGGTCTCCGGATCGAGCACCTGCTGCGTGCCGTGGTGGATGAATTCCGCGAGCACGAGGACATGCCCAACACCACCAACCCGGACGACTGGGCGAGGATCTCAGGTAAGAAGGGCGAACGGATCACCTACATCCGCACCATCGTGCAGGGTAAGGCAGGCCAGGAGCCCGGCAAGTCCATCGAAACGATGCCGAACACGGGACAGTACCTGTGACGGCAGCCCCGGAACGCGCCGGCGGGGTTGGGCTCCCGGCCGGCGGGGCCATGCGTGTCATGGGGGCGGAAACGGAATACGGCATCCACGCCCCGTCCGCGCCCGGAGCAAACGCCACCATGATGTCCGCCCGCGTTGTCCAGGCTTATGCCCAGGTGACGCGGCAAAGGGCGGCTGGAGGGGCAGAGACCCGGTGGGATTACACGGACGAGGAGCCCCTCCACGACGCCCGTGGCTGGACCCTGGAAAGGGCGTCGGCCCACCCCAGCCAGCTGACAGACCAGCCGCCGGTACTCGACGCCGAAGCGGTGGCGCTTGCCTACGGCCGCGAGGAATTGGAACTGGACGGTGAGGACGAGTCCGGCAGCCTCCTGATGAACATGGTCCTGGGCAACGGAGCCCGCTTGTACGTGGATCATGCCCACCCGGAGTACTCCAGTGCGGAGGTGACCAACCCCCGCGATGCGGTGATCTGGGATGCCGCCGGGGACCTCGTCGCGCTGGCGGCAGTCCGCCGCCTGGCCGCGGATCCCGAGCTGCCCCCGGTCAACCTGTACAAGAACAATACGGACAACAAGTCTGTCTCCTACGGCTCCCACGAGAACTACCTCATGCCACGCTCGGTACCCTTCGGGGACATCGTGCGGGGGCTGACGCCGTTCTTCGTCACGCGGCAGATCATCTGCGGCGCCGGGCGGGTGGGCCTGGGGCAGGACAGCTCCACACCCGGGTACCAGATCAGCCAGCGCGCAGACTTCTTCGAGGCGGAGGTGGGCCTGGAAACCACCATCCGGCGTCCCATCATCAACACCCGGGATGAGCCACACGCCACCGCCGATAAATACCGGCGCCTGCATGTGATCATCGGTGACGCCAACCTGAGCCAATCCTCCAACTACCTCAAGTTCGGCACCACTGCCATGGTCCTGAGCCTGATCGAGGCCGGGCTGGCGCCCAAGGTGGAGGTGCACGAACCCGTCGCAGCCCTCCAGACAGTCAGCCACGACACGTCGCTGACAGCCAAACTCAGGCTGCTGGACGGGCGCCGCGTGACGGCCCTGGACCTGCAATGGATTTACCACGAGGCGGCGGCCAAGCTGGCGCAAGACACCGGCGTTGCCGATGCCGTGGACGGGGACGGCCATACGCATCAGGTGCTGGAGCGCTGGGCTGCCACGCTGACCCAGCTCGATTCCGACAGGAACGCGGCGGCCACGTCCGTGGAGTGGCTGGCCAAGCTCTCCCTCCTCGAGGGTTACCGGAACCGCGACAACCTTGCCTGGGGTGACGCGAGGCTCGGCCTCGTGGACCTCCAGTGGGCAGACATCAGGCCGGAGAAGGGACTGTACTACCGGTTCCTGGCACGGAACCGCATGCAGCGGATCGTCGACGACGGAGCCATCGCCGCAGCGATGACCGAACCGCCGTCGGACACTCGTGCCTTCTTCCGCGGACGTTGCATCAGCAGCTTCGGCAAAGACGTGGTGGGGGCCAGCTGGGACTCGGTCATCTTCGACGTTCCGGGCTACGGCCGGCTTCAGCGCGTGCCAACCCGGGAACCCCTGCGCGGCACCAAGGCCCTCACGGGAGGGCTCTTTGCCCGCCACCGGGCGGCCGGTCCGTTCCTCGCCGAACTTTTGGGGCATAACACCGCTCCGCCTGCGGCGTAAACCGCGCCGTCGGGCGGACAGCGTGGCAATATGGGCGTATCAGCAGATCCGCCCGGATCCGAGGATTTAGAGGAGTGATCACCATGGCAGGCCAGGAGCAGCAGAAGCCACAATCACACGACAGCCAGGTCGAGGACGAGATCCCGGAGGCGCCTCCGGCAGCCCCGGAAGCCCAGGCATCGGCCGCCACCCAGGGCGTCGACGACCTCCTGGATGAAATCGACGGCGTCCTGGAATCCAACGCCGAGGAGTTCGTCCGCGCCTTCGTCCAAAAGGGCGGCCAGTAACCCGGTCCGGATGGGTGGCGGAAGCCGCGTCCGGCCGGAATCTGTACCGACGTTGAAGGACCACGTACAAGGAGTGCATCAGTGCAGGAAACAACCGCCAACCAGGTAGCCGGCAACGCGACATCCTCATTCACCGAGCATCTGCAGCGCGACCGTCCGGACCTGCTTCCGTACAACCGTGCCATGCCTGCTGCAGCGGCGGCGACAGCTCCGCTGCAGGTACCCCATGCCACGACGATCGTGGCAATGAGCTATGGCGGCGGCGTCCTGATGGCCGGGGACCGGCGGGCCACCATGGGCAACGTCATTGCCAGCCGGCACATCGAAAAGGTGTTCCCGGCCGACAGGTATTCAGTGCTGGGGATCGCCGGCACGGCCGGCATCGCGATTGACCTGACGCGGCTCTTCCAGGTGGAGCTGGAGCACTACGAAAAGATCGAGGGCACCCTGCTGAGCCTCGACGGCAAAGCCAACCGGCTGGGGGCCATGATCCGCGGGAACCTGCCGATGGCCCTGCAGGGACTCGCCGTCGTGCCGCTGTTCGCCGGCTTCGACACAACTGCCGGCGTGGGCCGGCTCTTCTCCTACGACGTCACCGGCGGCAGGTACGAGGAACGCGAGCACCACACGGTCGGCTCCGGTTCCGTTTTTGCCCGCGGCGCGCTGAAGAAGCTCTGGCGGCCCAACCTGGCCGAAGCCGAGGCAGTCTCCGTGGCGGTCGAGTCCCTTTACGACGCGGCCGACGACGACTCCGCCACAGGTGGTCCAGATCCCGTCCGTCAATTGTGGCCGGTGGTGTACACCGTGAACAGGGATGGCGCGCGGCGGATCCCCGAATCCGAGCTCGCCACTGTGGCGGGCAGGATTATCGAAGCCAGGTCCGCCGAACGGCGGGAGGCCTAAGATGACGCAGCAGTTCTATGTCTCGCCTGAACAACTGATGAAGGACCGTGCGGACTTCGCACGGAAGGGCATCGCCCGCGGCAGGTCCGTGGTGGTCATCAGCTGCCAGGACGGTATTGCCCTGGTCGCTGAGAACCCCTCACCCTCACTGCATAAGATCGGCGAGATCTACGACAAAATCGCGTTTGCTGCCGTCGGCAAGTACAACGAATTCGAAAGCCTGCGCCAGGCCGGAGTGCGGTACGCCGATGTCCGTGGTTACTCCTACGACCGCGAGGACGTCACCGCACGCGGGCTCGCGAGTGTCTACGCGCAGAGCCTCGGTGCCGTCTTCACCGCAGAACAGAAACCCTTCGAAGTGGAACTGGCCGTCGCCGAGGTTGGCCCCACGCCGGAACTGGACCACCTCTACCGGCTCACCTTCGACGGGTCCATCGCCGACGAGCACGGCTTCATCGTGATGGGCGGCCAGGCGGAGCGTGTCTCGGCGGTCATCGCCGAGGGCTGGCGACCGTCGCTGCGTTTCGCAGGCGCTGTCCGCCTGGCTACCCGCGGCCTGGCCAGCGGCCCAGACCCGGCCGCTGAACAGGGCGAAGCGGGAGGAACCCTTCCCGCCAAGGCCGTGGAGGTTGCCGTGCTGGACAGGCAGTCGGAGACCTCCCGGGGTTTCCGCAGAGCCTTCCGGCGGCTCAACGATTCTGATATCACGGCGCTGCTTGCTGAGGAGGACTGAGATGGACAAGAGAATCTTCGGTATCGAGACCGAGTTCGGAATCTCGTATTCGAGCCCCGATTCAAGGCCGTTGGCCCCGGAAGAAGTGGCCCGGTACCTGTTCCGCAAGGTGGTCAGCTGGGGACGGTCATCCAACGTGTTCCTGACCAACGGCTCCCGGCTCTACCTGGACGTCGGCTCACACCCTGAGTACGCCACGGCCGAATGCGACGACCTGGCCCAGCTCATCGCGCACGACCGCGCGGGCGAGCTGATCCTGGACGACCTCGTTGACGAGGCACAGGCAAGGCTGGCCGCGGAAGGATTCAACGGCACGGTCTACCTGTTCAAAAACAACACCGATTCGGCCGGCAACTCCTACGGCAGCCATGAAAACTACCTCATCCCGCGCCGCGGCGAATTCTCCCGGCTCGCGGAGATCCTGATCCCGTTCCTGGTGACCCGCCAGCTGATCGCCGGCGCAGGGAAAATCCTGAAGACTCCGCACGGGGCCACGTACGCGTTTTCCCAGCGGGCAGACCACATCTGGGAGGGCGTCTCCTCCGCAACCACCCGGTCACGGCCCATCATCAACACCCGCGATGAACCGCACGCCGACGCCGAATTCTTCCGCCGGCTCCATGTCATTGTGGGCGACTCCAACATGTCCGAAACCACAGCCCTGCTCAAGGTCGGCACCGTGGACCTCATCCTGCGCATGATTGAGGCGGGAGTGATCATGCGCGACATGAGGATGGAAAACCCCATCCGCAGCATCCGCGAGATTTCCCACGACCTCAGTGGAAGGGCGCTGGTCCGTCTGGCCAACGGCCGCCAGCTCACGGCCCTGGAGATCCAGCAGGAGTACCTCACCAAGGTCACGGCCTTTGTTCAGGAGCAAGGGGCCCACAATCCCCACGTACCGTTCATCCTTGATCTTTGGCAACGGACCCTGAACGCCATCGAGAGCGGTGACACCAGCACCATCGACACGGAAATCGACTGGGCCATCAAGAAAAAACTGATGGACAACTACCGGCAGCGGCACGGCCTGGGCCTGGACGCGCCCAGGATTGCCCAGCTGGATCTTACGTACCATGACATTTCGCGGAGTCGCGGGCTGTACTACATCTTGCAGTCCCGGGGTGCGGTTCGGCGGGTTGTGGACGATACCGTGATCAAAGACGCCGTGGACGTGCCACCGCAATCCACGCGGGCCAAGCTGAGGGGCGATTTCGTCCGGCGCGCCCAGGAACTGGGCAGGGATTACACGGTTGATTGGGTGCACCTGAAGCTGAACGACCGCGCGCACCAGACCATCCTGTGCAAGGATCCCTTCCGAAGCGTCGATGAGCGGGTGGATGCCCTGCTGGGCTCTATGGGCTGACGTTCAGGTTCACGGGCTATCCTTGATGGGGCCGTTCCTTGGCCTTGCAGCGGTGCCGGGCGTCTGATTCCGGTTCCGCGTCCACCCTGCCCCGACGAAAGTTCTCTTACGTGCGCCGACTCCTAGCAATCCTGATCCCCGGCCTGCTGCTGCTTACCGCTTGTGGCGGTTCGCCCGCAGCACCGGAACCCACCAGCCAGTCTGCCGGTGACACTGCCAAGTTCGACTCCCTGAAACTGACGGACAACGGTGACCAGAAGGCTCCCGGTGTCGAGTTCTCCAAGCCCCTCGAAGTCACCGAACCCACCATCAAGGTGGTCGCCGAAGGTGACGGTGACCGGGTCAAAGAGAACCAGATCGCAAACATCTCCATCCTCGCGCTCAGTGGTGCGGACGGATCCACGCTGGAGGACACCTTCCCCGGCGAGCCCGAACCACTGCAGCTGAACGAGGAACTGAAGACCGGAAGCCCGGTTATCTACAGCGCGTTTGTTGGCTCCAAGGTCGGCTCGAGCCTTGCCCTGGCCATCCCGGGCCAGGCCGCAACCGCAGAAGGCGCCCCCGCCCAGCCAACGCAGCTTCTCCTGATCAAGGTGCTCTCCACCAAGGACGCACCGCAGACCGTCGCTCCGCTCGCAAAGCCCGAAGGCGAGACTGTCACCCCGCCGGCCGGCCTGCCGACCGTGAAGGACAACGACCAGGGCGTGCCGGAGATCTCCGTTGACGGAATCGCCGCGCCCACAGCACTCGTTTCCCAGGACCTGATCAAGGGCAACGGCGCGGAGGTTAAGGAAACCGACACGTTGACCGTCAACTATGTTGGCGTGAACCTTGTGGGCGGCACTAAATTTGATTCAAGCTTTGACCGCGGCGAGCCGGCCAGCTTCCCGTTGACCGGCGTCATTCCGGGCTGGACCCAGGGACTGGCGGGAAAGACGGTGGGCTCCCGGGTCCTCCTGGTGGTCCCCAAGGACCTCGCGTACGGTGATGCCGGCCAGGGCGAAGCCAAGGGTGACCTTGTCTTCGTTGTGGACATCCTCGGCGTCAAGTAAACAGCAACACATCACCCACCCAAATAATCAAAGGAGCAACCATGTCATTTGGTCAGCGCGATTTCGACCGCCAGAAGCCGGAAATTGACTTCCCGCAAGGCGATGTCCCCACCGAACTGGTTATCACCGACCTCATCGAGGGCGACGGTGCCCAGGCCAAAAAAGGCGACACCGTCTCCACCCACTACGTCGGTGTGGCCTGGTCCACCGGCGAAGAGTTCGACGCTTCCTGGGGCCGCGGCGCCCCGCTGGACTTCCGTGTGGGCGTGGGCCAGGTCATCCAGGGCTGGGACCAGGGCTTGCTGGGCATGAAGGTAGGCGGCCGCCGCCGCCTGGAGATTCCGTCCGAACTGGCGTACGGCTCCCGCGGGGCCGGCGGAGCCATTGGCCCCAACGAAGCGCTGATCTTCGTGGTGGACCTCGTGGGCGTCCGCTGACCGAAGCATCGTAACGCCGGAAGGCGCGGTAACAATCAGGGTTTTGTTTTCCTGTTGGTTGCCGCGCTTTCTGCTTTCCGCGGAGGAGTTTAGTAACGTAGCCAGCGTGTCCGTCTCCCGTACTGAACGCCTGCTGAACCTCCTGATAGCCCTGCTGAACACCAAATACGGCCTGCGCCGGGCAGAGTTGCGGGCGAAGGTCTACCATGACACGTCCGGCAACGACGTGGCCTTCGGCAGGATGTTTGAGCGGGACAAGAATGACCTCCGGCAGTTCGGCTTCGATGTGGAAACCGTCACGGACCTCGGCTGGAGCGAAGATGATCCGGCCACCACCCGCTACCGCATCGGCAAGGAATCGAACCGCCTGCCTGATGTCCAGCTCAGCCCGGGGGAGTGGACCGTCCTCCTCCTGGCGTCCCAGTTATGGGAGCGTGCCGCCCTGGGAACCGCCGCTGCCAGCGCCCTCCGCAAGCTCCAGGCCTCCGGCACCGTGTCCGACGTCGAACTTCCGGTTGGTGTTCAGCCGCGGATCCGGCCGGCGGGCCAGGCCTTTGATGATGTGGTGGCTGCCATGCACGCCCAGCACCCCGTCAGCTTTCCCTACCTGGCAGGCACCACCGGCAAGGAAGAGCAACGGACTGTGGAGCCGTGGGGCCTCGGCAGCCGCTTCGGCCAGTGGTATCTGACCGGCTACGACCGCTCGCGCAAGGCACCGCGCCACTTCCGGCTCTCCCGGTTCACGGGCCCCGTCACGGTGCTGGAGAAGGAAACCTACCCGGCGCCGCCGAACTTCAGTATCCGCGCAGAACTGGACCGGCTTCCGGAGCTCCCGCTCCGGACCGCCGTCGTGGACGTCCGGGAGGGCCGCCTCCTTGGCCTGCGCCGGCGCGCCACGCCGGTTGCCGACGGGAGTGCCGGAACGCCCGACGCCGGCTACGAACGGCTGCAGGTCAACTTCAGGGACGCTGAGGTGCTGGCCGAGGAGCTCGCATCCTATGGCCCGGACGCTGTGGCACATGCTCCCGACGAGCTGGTGGCAGCCGTGCGGCACCGGCTGCGCAACGCTGCCGCCTTCTGCGCCGCTCCCAGCCCTGCATATCTGTTTGCGGACGCACCGCGGGGTCGCGTCATCCGGAAACGCACGTCTGAGGACCAGCTCAAGCGCATGCTGCAGCTGGTGCCGTTCCTGGTCCACAACCAGGGCCTGCATATCCAGGACGTCGCAGCCCGCTTCGGTGTCACGCCCGCGGAGCTGGAAAGCGACCTGCGGATCCTCATCTGCTCCGGCCTTCCCGAGGGATACCCTGACGACCTCCTGGACATCCATTGGGAGGAAGGCCACGTTTACATCACCCAGGACCTGGATCTCAAGAGGCCGGTCCGGTTTACGGTGGACGAGGCCTGCGCGCTGCTGACCGGGCTCGAGACGCTCAATGGGCTTCCCGAACTTGCCGAAGGAGGTGCCCTGGAGTCGGTGACCCTCAAACTGATGGCAGCGGCCGGCGAAGAAGGGCTGCGGGCCGGTTCGCTTGCCGGTCCGGAGGTGGGCCCGTCGGATTCGGCCGTCCTTGACGTTGTCCGTGGTGCAATCCAGGAGCGGTCGCAGCTACGGCTCGTGTACTTCTCCGCCCAGCGCGACCAGGTCTCCGAACGGGACGTGGATCCGCTCCGCCTGTATTCCCTGGACAACACCTGGTACTTCGAGGCCTACTGCCATTCGGCCGAGGGGCTGCGGAACTTCAGGCTGGACCGGGTGCAGGAGGTCCACCCGAACGGAAATCCCGCCTCCACGCAGGTCCGGGCCGGGGAAAGCTTTCCGGCCAAGCTGTTCACGCCCAACGACGACGACACCACGGTCCTCGTACAGCTCACCAGGCAGGGCGCCGGCTTGGCGGACGATTATTACGCCGAACGTGTGGCACCCCTTCCCCACGGCGGCCTCGTAGCCGAGATCCGCTTCGGCAGCACTGCCTGGCTTCCCATGTTCGTGGCCCAGCACGGCGGGGCCGCCCGGATCCTCGAACCTTCCGAGCTGGGGGCGGCAGCGCTGGACTGGATCGAGGCGGCCCTGGCCGGGTACGGCGGCTAGACTCGTCAGCATGCCTTGGTGGTCCTGGATCCTGATCTGGATTGCGCTTATTGCGCTCTCCCTGCTCTTTTATGTCCTCCTGGGCATCCGGCTGTACCGCCAGTTCATGGCGGTAATGAAGGACCTGGGCGCCGCCGGAGCTAAAGTGGCACACCTGGCGCCGGCAGCGGCCACCGTCGATGACGGCTCCCAGCCGCCAGGGTCAGCTCCGCCCGGTGCGGCTGTTTTTGCCTCACCGGCCCAGATGCGTCATGATTACGACGCATCCAAGTCATCCCGCCGGGAGGGCCGCCGCCAGAGGCGCGTCCAGCGTAAGCACGATCGGGGCCAGCCCCAGTCACTTCGCGATCTCAATCTCAGTTAGACGTAGGATGTTGTTAGAGGAAAGGATTTCCCGTGGGAAGACTCTTTGATGGCCCGTGGCCAATTGTCATTATCATCGTCGTTGCGCTGCTGCTATTCGCCGCGCCCAAACTCCCTGCCATGGCCCGCAGCCTTGGCCAGTCCATGCGGATCATCAAGTCCGAGGTCAAGGAAATGAAGAACGACGGCAAAACCGACTCCACCGACACGGCTTCCGGCCCGGTGGAAGGCAAGATCGTTAACCACCCGCCGGCGAAGCCCGGTGAGCCGACCGACGGCACTGACGTTCCGCCGTCGACCCGCGCCTAACCCGAAGTGGCACTGACGCGGGGCCGTAAGTCCAACCCTGAGGGGCGGATGGCTCTTTGGGACCACCTCAAAGAGCTCAAGAACCGGGTGATCAAATCGGCGATTGCTGTGCTGGTTGCCGGCGTGGGCGGCTGGTTCCTTTACGATCCAGTCGTGGCCAGCCTGTCGGACCCGCTGATTTCCATTGCCCGGGATACGGGGCGCACCGCGGTCCTGAACTTTGCGACCATCGCAGATCCTTTTGCCTTCAAGATCCAGATTGCCATCCAGATAGGGCTGGTTATCTCCAGCCCTGTCTGGATCTATCAGGTGTGGGCTTTTATCACCCCGGGTCTGACCAAGAAGGAACGCGGCTACACGCTCGGCTTCATGGCGGCCGCTGTGCCCCTGTTCCTGGCCGGTGTGTTTGTAGCCTGGCTCGTGTTCCCCACCGTGGTCAGGGCGCTGCTACAGTTCACACCCGCCACCGGCGCCAACAACATCTCGGCCACCGACTACCTGACGTTTGCCACGCAGATGTTGCTTATCCTCGGGATCTCTTTTCTGGTCCCCGTGATCCTGGTCGGCATCAACATGGCCGGTGTGGTCAGGGGCCGGACCATCCTCAAAGCCTGGCGGATTATCGTCTTCCTGGTCTTTGTACTGGCGGCACTGGCCGCACCAGGCACGGACGCGCTGTCCATGTTCCTGCTTGCTGCGCCGCTGCTGATTCTGTTCTTCGCGGCGATCGGGCTGTGTATCTTCAACGACAAGCGCCGTGACAAGCGCGTGGCGCAACAGGCTGCTGAGACGGACGCGACAGCCGACATCGCGACGCCCGGCAACGAACTGAAGAACCTGTAGCGCGCGGCGCACTAGGCTTGAGGCATGTCCTCTATTTCCGGGCCACTCTCGCCCTCTGAAAGCTACCGGGCCAGCGCGGAACGCACGGCCGAAGCGGGCACCTACCTCGGCGGGTTTGTCCGCACCCTTGATTTTGAACTTGACGAATTCCAGCGCCTCGCCTGCCGGTCCCTCCAGGACGGCAAGGGAGTGCTGGTGGCTGCCCCCACTGGTGCCGGTAAAACCATCGTGGGCGAATTTGCCATCTATCTCGCTTTGCAACGAAACCTCAAGGCCTTCTACACCACCCCGATCAAGGCTCTGAGCAACCAAAAATTTACGGAACTCTCCGAAAAGTACGGGGCGGAAAACGTCGGTCTACTTACCGGCGACACCAGCATCAATGGCGACGCCCCCGTGGTGGTCATGACCACGGAAGTCCTCCGGAACATGCTCTACGCGGACTCGGACACCCTGGATGACCTCGGCTTTGTGGTCATGGACGAAGTCCACTACCTCGCGGACCGCTTCCGTGGTGCCGTCTGGGAGGAAGTCATCATCCACCTCCCCAGCGAAGTCCAGGTAGCCTCCCTCAGCGCCACGGTTTCCAACGCAGAAGAATTCGGTGCCTGGCTGGATACCGTGCGCGGCGACACCGACATCATTGTCTCCGAGCACCGCCCGGTTCCCCTGTGGCAGCACGTTATGGTGGGCCGGGACATCGTGGACCTGTTCGCCGGAGAAACCACCTTCGACGAAATCGCGCCGCCCGCGGATGCGGAGACCGGAGCTCCACTACCGGTCCAGGAGCGGCTCACCGCGGCCACCAAGGACGCGGACGGGCCGGGGTTCGAGGTCAATCCGGACCTGCTCAAAATGGCCCGCAGCGAAGGCCAGCAAAGTTTCGCCGGACGCTTCGGCCACGGCGGACGGAGCCAGCGCCGGCAGCACCGGCAACGGACAGAGGACCGCCCCCGGCAGGGAGCCCAGCCCGGCGCCGTCCGGAAGGCCAGCCGTCCCCAAGTGATTGCCAGCCTGGACCGGCAGGACCTGCTGCCCGCCATCACGTTTATCTTCTCGCGGGCAGGCTGCGATGCCGCCGTTGCCCAATGTGTCTCGTCCGGACTCTGGCTGACCACGGAGAAGGAGCAGCAGATCATTGCGCAGCGCGTTGACGAGGCCGGGCAGGACATCCCGTCAGAGGATCTGGACGTCCTCGGCTTCTGGACGTGGCGGGATGGCCTGCTGCGTGGTTTCGCGGCCCACCATGCCGGCATGCTTCCCACCTTCAAGGAAGTAGTGGAGAAGCTATTCGTCGAGGGCCTGGTCAAGGCTGTGTTCGCCACCGAAACGCTGGCCCTGGGCGTCAACATGCCGGCCCGCTCCGTGGTCCTGGAGAAGCTCGACAAGTTCAATGGCGAAGCCCACGTGGACATCACCGCGGGGGAGTACACTCAGCTGACCGGCCGCGCGGGCCGCCGCGGCATCGACATCGAAGGCCATGCCGTTGTCCTGTGGCAGCCGGGCACGGACCCTGCTGCTGTTGCCGGCCTCGCCTCGCGGCGTACGTATCCGCTGAACTCAAGCTTCCGGCCGACGTACAACATGAGCATCAACCTGTTGGCGCAGTTTGGCCGCGCACGTGCGCGGGAAATCCTTGAATCCTCCTTCGCGCAGTTCCAGGCTGACCGGTCCGTTGTCGGACTTGCCAAGCAGGTGCGCAGCCGCGAAGAGTCCCTCGCGGGATACGCAAAATCCATGACCTGCCACCTCGGAGACTTCACCGAGTATGCCCGGTTGCGCCGTGAACTGTCCGACGCCGAGAATGTCACCTCCCGCAGCAAGTCCCGGGCTCATAAGTCGCTGAATGAAGACTCCCTGGCGCGGCTGATGCCCGGCGACGTGGTGGACGTCCCGGGCGGGCGGGCGCCCGGACCGGCGATTGTGCTCAGCTCGGACCACAGCGGCAGGGAGCCGCGGCCTGCCATCCTGACGCTCGACAACCAGCTCAGGCGAATCGGCACCGAGGACCTTGAGGGCCCCATCGCGCCCCTGACACGGATCCGCATTCCGAAGTCGTTCAACGCAAAGGTCCCGAAATCCCGGCGTGACCTCGCATCGTCGGCCAGGAATGCACTGCGCGAGAACCGCCCGCCTGCCCCCGGCCGCAGCACCGATTTTGGCATGGGGTCCGTTTTGCCCCATCAGGAGAAACGCATCACGGAGCTTCGCCGGGCGCTCCGGGCCCACCCCTGCCACGGCTGCAGCGAGCGTGAAGACCACGCGCGCTGGTCAGAGCGTTGGTGGAAGCTGCGCCGGGAGACGGATGCCCTGGTCCGGCAGATCCAGGGCCGGACCAACACCATTGCCAAGACCTTCGATCGCGTCTGCGATGTCCTTTCCGCCTACGGCTACCTGGAAGCGGGAGCTGACGGGCGCCTGGCCATCAGCCCGGACGGCCATCGGCTCCGCCGGATCTACGGCGAGAAGGACCTGCTGATTTCGCAAGCACTGCGGCTGGGCGCGCTCAACGACCTGGACGCCGTCGAAGTAGCGGCCCTGGCCAGCGTCCTGGTCTACCAGGCCAAACGCGAGGACAGGGGCCTCCGCCCCCGGATGCCCAGCGTCTCGCTTGAATCGTCCGTGGATGTGGTGGTCCGGGAATGGTCGGCCCTGGAGGACGTGGAAGAGGCGAACAAACTTCCGCTGACTGCCGAACCGGAACTCGGTCTTGTCTGGCCGATGTACAAATGGGCCAAGGGACGCCACCTCCAGGAAGTGCTTAACGGCACGGACCTGGCGGCGGGCGACTTCGTCCGTTGGGTCAAACAGGTCATCGACCTCCTGGACCAGCTCGCCAAGATTCCCGGCCTGGATCCGCGCGTCTCCAGGCTTTGCGCAGAAGCAATATCACTCATCCGCCGCGGCGTCGTGGCCTACTCTTCCGTACTTTGATGTCCCGGCTCTGATGCACCGGCAGCCTGCCTTCTTCCCCCTAGCCCCAGGAGCTTCGCCCGCATGACCACTGAACGTTCCACCACGCCCGCGCCGCACGAGCGGAAGGTGGTCCTGTACCGCAACGGCTCGGTCTACACAGCAGCAGACCCCTTTGCCACCGCCATGCTCGTTGACGGCGACACCGTTGCCTGGGTCGGCTCCGAGCAGGCGGCATCCTCCATCGCCGACAGTTCCATGGAGATCATCGACCTCCATGGAGCCCTCGTAGCGCCGGGGTTTGTTGACTCCCACGTCCACCTCACGGAAACCGGCATCGCACTGGGTTCCCTCCAGCTGGGCGGGATCCGTTCCGCCCGGCAATTACTCGATGCCGTGGCCGCAGCCAAAGGCGACGGCCCCCTGCTGGGTCATGGCTGGGATGAATCCACGTGGGAGGACCCGGCCCTGCCGGCGCCCGAGGAGCTTGAGCAGGCCGCCGGCGGCAGGCCCGTGTTCCTGGCCAGGGTGGATGCGCATTCGGCGTTGGTCTCTTCCTCCTTGGCTGCCGCCGCCGGGCTTGGCGGGCTGGACGGCTACAGCGCGGGTCCACAAGTGAAGCAGGCCGCCCATACAGCGGCCCGCCAGGAAGCACGGCGGCTCCCGGAGGCCAGCCTCTTGGCCTACCAGCGGCGCGCCCTGACCGAAGCGGCCGAAAACGGTTATGTGGCACTGGCGGAGATGGCCGCGCCGCATATCGGCGGAGTTTCCGACCTCCGCCTTGCCGCCGCGTGGAACACGGCGGCCGGAGAGGCCATGCCGGAAATCCTGCCGTACTGGGGCGAACTGGCCACCTCCGAGGAGCAGGCCCGGGCACTGCTGGACGAACTGGGCGTATCCGTGCGCGGCCTGGCAGGCGACCTGAACATTGACGGTTCCCTCGGCTCCAGGACAGCGGCACTGAGGGCCGGCTACAGCGACGCGGCGGGGGAGCGGGGCAGCCTCTACCTCTCGGCAGAGCAGGCCGGCGCCCACCTGGCGGCCTGCTCGCTGCTGGGCATCCAGGGCGGCTTCCACGTCATCGGCGACGCGGGACTTGATGCCGCGCTGGAGGCACTGGAACTCGCGGCCGCCGAAGTGGGAGAACAACGGATCCGTGCAGCCGGCCACCGCTTCGAACATGTGGAAGTCGCAGACCCCAAATCAGTGCAACAGCTGGCCCGCTACTCCGTCACCGTCAGCGCCCAGCCACGCTTCGACGCTGACTGGGGGAACGAAGGCGGCATGTATGAGCAGCGCCTGGGGAGCCGGAGCCGCTCCATGAACCCGTTTGCCTCGTTCTATGCTGCCGGTGTTCCCATCTGCTTCGGCAGCGACAGCCCGGTGACACCGCTGCGCCCGTGGTCCAGCGTGCGAGCCTGCCTGGAACACCACAACCACGCTGAACGGATCTCGGCCCGCGCAGCGTTCCTCGGCCACACCCGCGCGGGGTGGCGGGCAGCAAAGCACCACAACCCGATGGCCGGGCAACTGGTTCCCGGCGCACCAGCCAGTTTCGCTGTTTGGGATGCTGAGGAGCTCATGGTCCAGGTGGCGGACGGCCGCGTCCAGTCCTGGAGCACGGATCCGCGTGCCCGCACGCCCCTTCTCCCGGCACTTGATAACGGCGTGGACCCGGTGTGCCTGCAGACCGTGAAGGACGGCGTGGAGCTGCATTCGAGTCCGGCACTGCGCTCCTGACCGGACACACCGGCCAGCGCCCCCATAAAGCGCCCTATAATAGGTAGTTGCGCCTGACCGCCAGCTACTCCGCTACGGTTCAGCCGCTCCGACTGCTCCCGTCCAGGAAGGCCCTTTGTGCGCGTCCTCACCATCATTCCTACTTACAACGAGCTGGAATCGCTGCCCAAGACTCTTCAACGCCTCCGCGCAGCCGTACCGGCCTCGGACGTACTGGTGGTGGACGACAACAGCCCGGACGGCACCGGTCAGCTTGCGGACGGCTTTGCCGCCGAGGATGCACAGGTTCACGTCCTGCACCGCAAAGGCAAGGCTGGCCTGGGAGCCGCCTACATTGCCGGGTTCAAATGGGGACTCGAGGCAGGCTACGACGTCCTGGTGGAAATGGATGCGGACGGCTCACACCAGCCCGAACAGCTTCCCCAGCTGCTGGAAGCCGTTGAACAGGGCGCGGACCTTGCCATGGGATCCCGCTGGGTTCCCGGTGGCAGCGTGGTCAACTGGCCGCTGTACCGGCAGGCGATTTCACGCACTGGCAGCACGTACGCCCGGCTGATGCTGGGCCTGAAGATCAAGGACGTCACCGGCGGCTACCGCGCCTTCCGGCGGACCACGCTGGAAAAACTGAACCTCGACCTTGTCGATTCAGTCGGCTACGGCTTCCAGGTTGACTTGGCGTGGCGTGTAGCCAAGCTGGGCCTCAGGATCGAGGAACGCCCCATTACGTTCGTGGAGCGCGAGCTCGGAGCGTCAAAGATGAGCGGCAACATTGTTGTTGAGGCCATGGTCAACGTCACCAGGTGGGGCCTGCAGGCACGCTGGAACAAGCTCACAGGCAAGAAGGATCCGGCACAGGGCTGACCTGCAACGCCGTTAGGACAAAAGATAAGGGCCGGGCCGGCAACGTGATCACGTTGCCGGCCCGGCCCTTTCTTAATCGTTCAGATCGCGTCAATCGGTGACGCTATGACCTCGGTGGGAGGCCGTGACCGCCGCTGGGGTCAGGCGCTGCGCCGTTCGCCACGGCGTTCGCGCAGGATGGTCAGCCGGTCCTCGAGGATCTGCTCCAGCTCCGGAAGGGAACGGCGCTCGAGAAGCATGTCCCAGTGCGTACGGACAGCCTTTTCGTTGCTGGTGTCCGGACGTTCGCCATCAACGAGGAGCGCTTCCTTGCCGGTCTTGGAGACCCACACAGGAGGAATTTCAGCCTCTGAAGAGAACGTCACGAAGACCTGCTCGCCGTCCTCGCACCGGTATTCGACGCGCTGGCGCGGAGCCGGCTCAACGCCGGACTCGGTCTCCATGCTCTGCGCGCCAAGACGCATACCCCGCAGGCTGCGATCGCTCATGTTTTCTCCCTCTGGTCGGTTCGCGGAGCAGGACTCCACGCAAGCCGGAACGGCATAACCGCCCCGGACTACTCTGTGCACTGTGCTGCATCATAAGATTCAACGCATTGCGAAGCTTTCTTGTTCCAGCGGATCTGGTCCGACCGGACAAATACTCAATTATACCGGCGTGGGGCCTAGCCGCAAAACGGGAGGGGACCCGCAACCAAGCGCGAATCCCCTCCCGCCCCGTATGGGGCAAATCCGTGTCAGGACCCAGGCTGTTTAGCGGGTTCCTCGTCGAACAGCCCGCCGCCGCTGGCGGTCGGATCAGGATTGGTACCGCCGAGCGCCTGGCCGATGCCCTTAAGTGCCTCGCCAATTTCGCTGGGAATGATCCACAGCTTGTTTGATGATCCCTCTGCGATTTTCGGAAGCGTCTGCAGGTACTGGTAGGCCAGGAGCTTCTGGTCGGGGTTGCCCTTGTGGATGGCGTCAAAGACCTTCTGGATGGCCTGTGCCTCACCGTCTGCGCGGAGGATGGCCGCCTTGGCGTCGCCCTCAGCCGCAAGGATCGATGCTTGCCGCTGGCCCTCGGCCGTCAGGATGGCAGACTGCTTGGTGCCTTCGGCCGTGAGGATCGCAGCGCGGCGGTCTCGCTCGGCCCGCATCTGCTTCTCCATGGAGTCCTGGATCGAGTGGGGCGGGTCAATGGCCTTGAGCTCCACGCGCGAGACCCGGATGCCCCAGCGGCCGGTTGCCTCGTCCAAGACACCGCGCAGCTGGCCGTTGATCTGGTCGCGGGATGTGAGCGCCTCTTCCAGGTTCAGGCCGCCCACAACGTTACGCAGGGTGGTAGTGGTGAGCTGCTCCACTGCCTGGATGTAATTGGCAATCTCATAGGTGGCTGCGCGCGGATCAGTGACCTGGAAGTACACCACAGTGTCGATGGACACCACCAGGTTGTCTTCGGTGATGACCGGCTGCGGTGGAAAGGACACCACCTGCTCCCTCAGGTCCAGGAGCGGCAGGAGCCGGTCCACAAACGGGATCAGGATGGTGAGTCCCGGGTTAAGGGTCCGCTGGTACTTGCCGAGCCGTTCAACGACGCCGGCCCTCGCCTGCGGGATAATCCGCACTGAGCGGACCAAGACAATGATCACGAACACGATCAGGACCACCAGCACAATGGCCAGGGCGGCTCCTCCTGCGTTATCCATACGACTCCTATTCCCCAATTGTTAGGCTGTACTTAGGACTGAGTGGCCTGCTCCGGCTGGGCGGAAACAACAGCCGTGGCCCCGTCGATGGCGGAGACCACTGCCTTCTGTCCGGCAGGCAGGACGCCGCCGGAGGACCGGGCGCTCCAGACATCGCCCCCGATCTTGACGAGGCCGCCGGTGGAGCTGACTGCTTCCATCACCAGGGCCTGCTCGCCGATGAGCCGGTCAATGTTGGTGCGCTGGTCGGCGGGTCCCTTTTTCAGGTGGCTTAGTGCCACCGGGCGGACAAAGGCGATCATCAGCAGTGAGACGACGCAGAACACCACAATCTGCAGCCACAGGTCAGCGCCGGCAAAATCTGCGACGAGCGCGGCAAGTGTTCCGCCGCCGAGCATGATGAAGAACAGGTCAAGGGTGATCATTTCGATCACTGCGAACGCGAGGAAGGCGGTGAGCCACAGGGCCCACCAGTTTTCGCCGAGCCATTCAAACATTCCGTCCCCCTTGACCATTCGGTAGCTGTCTATCTATCCTAGTCCGCCGGAAAGCAGGACGGCAGGTTGCGTGAAGGGCAGCGGTTGAACGTGGCCACGTCGTTACGGTGCGGACGGTGCCGGACGGAAGACCGTGATCCGGAATCGTGCCTCCACCTGGGTCGACACCCCGCTGCTCCCGATTTTGGCGGCAATGGCCGTGCGGTCCAGGTGGTGCCCGGCCGGACCCATGAAGGCCAGGTCAGCCAGCTCGCTGGCCGTCAGCATCATCAGGATATCCAGGTCCCGGGTGGACTCGGCGGCGAAGTGCGGCGAGAGGGAATCTGCCAGCCGCGCGTCCTTGCCGTCCTCGATGGACAGCATCCCTGCCTGGGCGGCTACGGCGGCCAGGTGTCCGGCGCGCGGCGTCACCACCACCAGCCTTCCGCCGGGGCGGAGGACCCTGGCGAATTCGGCGGCGTTGCGGGGAGCGAAGATCACCGTGATGGCGTCGACGGCGGCGTCGGCCACCGGGAGCGGCTGCCACACATCGCAGGCAAGGCTGATTGCCTCGGGGTTGAGGCGCGCGGCGCGACGGAGCGCGAACTTGGAGATGTCGAGCGCGACGGCGGCGTAGCTGGCCGTGCGCCGCTGCACCTCATCCAGCACCACCCTGAGATAGTGGCCGGTCCCCGTACCCGAATCGAGGACCATGAATGGTTCGCCCGGGGTTATCCCGGGCACGACGGCGGCCGCGACGGCGTCTGCCAGGGGGCGGTAATGCCCGCCGTCGAGGAAAGCGAACCGGGCCGCCACCATCTCTGCGGTGTCGGCTTCAAAGACTGTCCCCTTGCCCACCAGCAGGTTGAAATAGCCCTGCTTCGCCGCGTCGAAGCCGTGCCCGGATCCGCAGACCAAGGCCTTGTGGGCCGCGTCACCCGGCCCGACCCGGACATCCAGTGCGGCGCCGCACACGGGGCAGCGCAGCGGAGGGCGGGGGCTTGATGGCATACGGACCATCTTAGGGCGGGGAGCGGGCCGGCGCGGAGCCCGCGCGAGTGGTCCGGCCGCATGTTCGCGTGGGGGAAAGCCGCACGTTAGGCTCACGTGGGTGAAGCCAGAACACCTCCCGCTGCTCAATTCCGTCTCCGCGCCGGCCGTTCACCCGGACGGCAGCCGCGCTGTTGTGTCGGTGACCAGGCCGGATTTCACTGCTGACTCCTACGTGGGCCAGCTGTGGAACATCCCGTTGAACCAGGAGCAGCTGCCGCGACGAATAACCAGGGGCTTCCGGGACACCGGCCCTGCCTTCTCTCCTGATGGACTGGTCCTCGCCTTCCTCCGGACGGGCGGACCGTCGTCGAAAGCGCAGCTCGTCGTGGTTGAGGCCGGCGGCGGTGAACCCCAGGTCATTACCGACAGGCTGCTCGGAGTGGAATCCTTCGCCTGGTCTCCTGATTCGCACCGGATAGTTTTCAGCTCCCGCGAGCCCGAGACCGGACGGTACGGCAGCAGCGAAGCCATCACCGCGGAGGCGGAGGCCCCACGGCTGATCTCCTCCTACCAGTACAGGCTGAACAGCGTTGGCTACACGCGCGACAAGCCGCAGCAGCTGTTCATCGTGGACGTCCCGGAACTCGGCGGCGAACCGCTGGCGCCGCCTGCGGCTCCGTCGCTGCCGGAAGCCCGGCAGCTGACGTCGCTCGCCACGGACGCCAGCTCCGGATTTTTCAGTGCAGACGGATCAGCCGTCTACTTTGTGGCAGCACCGCCGGAGAACGACGACGACTTGGCCACCTTGATCTACAGGGTGCCGGTCTCCGGCGGCGACCCCCTCCCGGTGGATAAGGGAGTAGCCGCACCTCAAACCGTCTCGGAAGTCCGGCAGTCCCGGGACGGCAAATGGCTGTTCTACATTGCCCGGGACCTGGGCGGCTCGGGCCGGGACTTCGTGGCACGGAACGCCGTGCTGTACTGCGTAGCGGCCGACGGCGGCATGCCGATTGCGCTGACCGACCCAGAGTTGATGGACGTTGCGGCGCCGGGTGCCCGGATTGAGCTCCGCGGCCCGGACCACGCCCTGGTCCTGAACAACGCGCAAGGCTCGGTTGAGCTCCTTGAGCTGGGGGCGGCGGGCGGGCATGCCCTGCTGGTGCACGGCGACAAGGTGGTGACGGGCGCTGCCTGGGCGGGTGGTTCGCTGCTCGTCGTATTCAGCGATCCGTCTACTCACGGGGACCTCGGAGTGCTCGACGACGGGCAGCTGCGGCTGCTGACAGACTTTTCGGCCGTTCTGCGGACACAGACGGACATTGTGGTTCCACAGGAGCTGACGTTTGAGGCGCCCGATGGCTATCCCGTCCATGGCTGGCTCGTCAGGCCTGCGGGCAAGGGTCCGCACCCGGTCCTGCTGAACATCCATGGCGGGCCGTTTGCCCAGTTCACCGTTGCCCTGTTCGACGAAGCCCAGGTGTACGCGGCTGCGGGCTATGCCGTGCTGATGTGCAATCCGCGCGGCTCCGCCGGCTACGGCCGGGAGCACGGGCTGGCCATCAAGGGCCGCCTTGGCACCGACGACATGGAGGATGTCCTCGCGTTCCTGGACGGGGCGCTGGCCAAATTTCCGGCGCTGGACGCGGGCCGGCTGGGCATCATGGGCGGCTCGTACGGCGGATACCTGACCGCCTCGACCATCGCGCACCACCACAGGTTCCAGGGTGCCATTGTGGAGCGCGGATTCCTGGACCCGGTCAGTTTCGAGGGCTCGGCCGACATTGGCTGGTACTTCGGCAACGAGTATCTCGGCAGCTCAACGGTGGAGGTCGCCGCGCAAAGCCCGTTCGAGCACGTGGGCAACGTGCAGACCCCGACGCTGGTCATCCACAGCGAAAACGATCTCAGGTGTCCGCTGGAGCAGGGCCAGCGGTATTTCACGGCCCTGAAGCGGCGGGGTGTGGAAGCCCAGCTGCTGGTGTTCCCGGGCGAGGACCATGAACTTTCCCGGTCAGGCAGGCCGCAGCACCGGCGTCAGAGATTCGAGCACATCCTGCGCTGGTGGGCCCGGTTCCTCCCGACCGACGCAAATCCGGCAGACGCACCGCCGGAGTGACGCGGAGGCGTGCAGGCGCGTCAGGGGTTCTCGGGCAGGAATCCCAGGGCCGCACGGGCCTTTCCGATCCCCGGCTCGGCCCAGTTGGCGGCGTACTCGGCGTTGGAGCTCAAGGACCTCAACTCGGCGCGGTCAACGTAGAGGGTGCCATGGAGGTGATCGGTTTCGTGCTGCACAATTCTCGCCTGCCAGCCCTCGAATTCCCGTTCCGACGCCAGGCCTCCGGGGGTATCGAACCGGAGCAGCACCCGCTCTGGCCGTACTACCACTGCCTGCAGGCCGGTCAGTGAGAGGCACCCCTCGAAGAACGCGGCGCTTTCCGTTCCGACGGCCGTGTAGTGCGGGTTGATGATGGTGAGGAACTCCAGCGGGCTGCGGTGCCGCAGCGCAGCGGCCTCGGGGTCGACGTCGTACTGGTCCTCAAGGACTGCCAGCTGCAGCGGGATTCCGAGTTGCGGGGCGGCCAACCCCACACCAGGGGCTTCGTGCATCACGTCGCGCATGAGGGCAATCAACTGGTCCAGCTCGGCGGCGCTGATCTGGCCGTCGAAGGACGCGGCCCGCTGGCGGAGTACGGGATTCCCGGCCTGGACGATGGGCGGCAGCGATCCCGCAGACAGGATTTCCTGCACCCGTTCCCTCAGGTGCGCAGGAGTGAATGAAGTAGTCGGTGATACAGGGGTCATGCGGAAAGCCTAGCGGCGGACGCCGCAGGGCGTCGGCCGCGTCGGCTAATGTCGATGCCATGGCTGAACTGATTGCGTCCGAACCCAACGCACTGGAACTTGTCCTGGACTTTATCCGGACCCTGGAAGCCGGCGGTGACGGCGGGGCCATCGGCCGTTTCCTCGCTGCGGACATCGTGTTGGTCGAGGCGCCGCATCTGCTCGCGGCTGAAGGCTCCACGCGGACGCGGGACCAGGCGATGGCTGGCCTCGATCAAAGCGGCGAAGTAGTGGCGGACCAGAAGTTCGGGATCCGCCGCACTACCTGCGAAGGCGGTCGGGTTGTGGTGGAGGCCGACTGGTCGGCGCGGACGCTGATGGACCTGCGGTACTGGGATGCCGGGGAGACCATCCGCGCCCGGACGTCGTCGGTGTTTGAAGTCCGGGACGGCCTGATCATCAGCCAGGACAGTTACGACTGCTACTTCGTGAATTCCTGACCCGGTGCGGGGGTTACTGCATGGTGAACCGGCGGGCCACCAGCCTGTTGGCCGCCGGAATGCCGGACACCGCGCTGACTGCGTGGTTCCTCAACGCCAGGAGCGGCCGCCCCAACGGGCGCCCCAGCGTCATATTCACTTCGGACTGCCATCGCGCTACCGAGGCGGCCTTGCGACGCCGGGCGGAATAGGCGTGCAGGCGCTGGCCAACCGGTTTCCCCGCCAGGGCATCACAGATGATCGGCGCGAGTTCCGCCGCGTCCAGCCAGCCAAGGTTCATGCCCTGGCCGCCGATGGGGCTTATTTCATGGGCAGCATCACCGATCAGGACGGCCCGCCCCGAGACTGATCGGCACGCCACCGTGGAGCGCGGGCTGAAGCTACTGAGCATGGTGTTGGTGGCCGGGTCCGGCCGGATCCCCGTGCGGTGGTGGACCATCCGTGCGAGTTCGACGGCGTCCGGGACCGGTTCGGGCCGGGGAACCCTCACTACCCAGCGGCGGAGTCCGCCCGGCAGCGGAAAGGATTCCACTATCCCTTCGGCTTCGAGGTACAGGACGGCTTCGTTCAGGTTTTTGCCGGTACCTTCGAAATCACCCATCACATAATGGTCGGGATAGGTTCGGGACGTGGCCGGGATGCCCAGCAGGCTGCGCATCAGGGACCGCGAGCCGTCGGCGGCGACCACAAGGCGTGAGGTGATCCGGGTGCCGGCACCGCCTGTCTTGGTGGCGGCAGCACGGACGGTGACCAGTCCGCCGTCGTCCGCTATTCCCGTCACCCTGGCGCCCCTGACGAGCGCCGCACCGTCGAGTTCGTGTACACGCTGCTCCAGCAGGGATTCCGTTGTGACCTGGGCGAGCGACAGGACAAACGGGAAGCGCTCCGAGACCGACGCGAAAGACATTGACCCTACGGTCTTAGCGCCGCTGACTGCAATGCCGCCGCGGATCTGCACGCCGGCATCAACCATGGCGCTGGCCACCGCTGCCCTGTCCAGCGCCGCGAGGGCCGGGGGATGGATGCCGATGGCCCGCGAGTGGTGTTCCCGGTGGAGACGCTGTTCAAGGACCTGGACCGCGACGCCTTCCTGAAGCAGCAGGGCGGCGAGATACAGACCCACGGGTCCGCCGCCGACGATCACCACGTCAGCCATCGGGATGGTCCGGACCGTGCATGAGGACCTGATGGAAAGGGGAATGGCGCGCCACCTGCCAGCCGGGGGGAGCGGCGGCGGTGAGTTCCGCCGGGGTGTAGCTGCGCCTGATCGAGGTCAGGCCGTCCGCTCGGATGAACGAGCCGCGGAAGGGGAGGGCGGCCAGGGAGAAAAGTGCGTAGGCTGCGATGTTCCGGCGGAGGTCGTTGTGCAGGGAAATCCGGCGCCCCAGGGCTTGCGAATCTGCCAGGAGCTGAGCCAGGTCCGCTGGTTGGAGGTGGTGGATGACGTGGTTCGAGATGACGACGTCGAACCGGCGGCCTTCGCGGACCATGTCGGCACTGTCCGCCTGGCGGAACCGGACTGAGACGTGGTGGGGGCGGCGTAACGAGTAGCTGTATGCCCTGGCGTCCGGGTCAATGCCGGTGACCTCGAGCAGCAGTTTGTCCCGGGCGGACCAGAGGGCGAGCTGGCGTGCCAGGTCCCCGCCGCCGCATCCTATGTCGAGGAGCGTGGTTTCAGTGTCGTGGGAGAGGAGAGGGCGAAGCTCGCGGCGGTACAGCTGCCGCCAGCCGGAGAAGAGCCGGTTCACCAGTCCGAATTGCCGGTACGTGAGCTCGAGTTTGGTGGGATCACAGTCCGGCAGATCCATCATTTCCACTGCGTCGGCAGCCCTTTGCCGCATCAGGGACACAGGTCAGACCAGTGACGAGGCCGCCTCTGGCTGCACCGCCCGATTCCCGGTGGCTGCCTGGCGGAGTTTCGTGAAGAGCCCGGTCTCCACCGTGAGTCCGGGGCCGAACGCCATGGAGCAGATGCGTTCCTCACCCTCCACCGGCGGCTGCTCCAGGATGTGCCTGAGGACAAACAGCACGGTGGCGCTGCTCATGTTGCCGTAGTCCCGCAACGTATCCCGTGCCGGAACGAGTTGCTCGTCGGTGAGTTCAAGGCGCGTCTGGACCTTGTCAAGGATGCTCCGGCCGCCGGGGTGGATGGCCCAATGGCGGATGTCCCGGTAGGGGAGTCCACGCAGCGAGGGATCCCTTGTCAGCAGCGGTGCCAGGGCGCCGATGATGTGATCGTCGATGATGTGGGGGACGTAGTTGCCCAGCACCATTTCGAAGCCATGGTCGCCGATGTTCCAGGCCATGGATTCCTCGCCCACCGGCGTAAGGACGGTTTCGAAGTGGTCCAGTTGCATCAGCGCAGGTGCGTCCGGATCGTTCCGGGCCGTAACGATGGCTGCCGCCGCGCCGTCGGCGAACAGCGCCGAACCCATGATGGTGTCGGGATCGTTCGAGGTCCGCACGTGCAGGGAGCACAGCTCGGCACAGACCACCAGGACAACGGCCTGCGGATCTGCTTCGCAGAACGACTTGGCGGCCCGCAGTGCTGGAAAGGCGGCATAGCAGCCCATGAATCCGAGGTGATAACGCTGGACGGCAGGGTCCAGCCCCAACGCACGGACGATCTTATAGTCAGGACCGGGGTTGAAGAATCCTGTGCAGGAGACGGTAATGACGTGGGTTATGTCAAGCAAGGACAGATCCGGGCAGGCGCCCACGGCAGCCCGGGCGGACTCGACGAAAAGTTTGGTGACCTCCCGTGCGAAGAACTCGTTGCGCACCTTGGTGGTGGGGTTCAGGAGCAGGCCCGTAGATGGATCAAAGAACTGCGGATCGTCCGAACGGAACGCCATGGTCATTTCTTCGACGGCGGTATGGCGCGTATCGATGGCGGCTGAATCGAAGCAGGTACTCACCAGCCGCGAGCCCAACCTGGTCAGGCCCGGCTGGGCTGCAAAAACGTCCCGGGCTTCGGTCTGGACCAGCACGGTGGGCGGAACAGCAGTTTCGAGTGAACGCACGTAGACCGTCATTGGTTCATTCTTGGCGAGCACACGGGATTAGACAATGGCCGGGCTGGCCGGGGAGCCGTTTCCTGTGCCGCCGGCCGGTGTTCCGGACACAAAAGCGGGGGCCGGCGAATTGTCCGCCAGCTTGTCGGGCTGGGTGCTGGAGCTGGCTTCAACGCCGGCGTTGGCCAGCCCCGATGACTGAGCGGATGAGGTTGGTACGCCGGTTACGGCGCCATACGCCGAGGTGGCGAGTAGAACCGTGAGCATGCCGGCAGCAGCAGATTTTTTCTGCGCATGCGCCGACCGGTGACTTCAACGGTGCCTTGCTCGGCGCGGAACAGGCCAATCACTGGCGTGTCATTCCATGAGGCATGGATCTTGGGTTTGGGTCAAGGACGACCAGCCGGACCTGACGTGCGTCAACATCCAACGGAAGCCCCGGAGTTGCCCGCACAACGTCGGCTTAATGCAGGCCACTCTCCGCTCTCAGATCACGCCGATAATATACATTATGTAAAGTTGAATCCGGCGAATCGCATCTGGTGCGAATTCGACGGACTTTGATACCGCTGCCCCGCCGACAACCGGCGACACCTGGGATTCCTTATGTTTTCGGCTCTTAGAGGGTCGACGGCAACACGTTACCGGAGCTAGATCAGCGTGACGTGGCGGACTGCGCGAATGAAAAATCCCCGCCGTTACAAGCCGTTTTGCCATGGACTCGCATAATATGCGAAAGTATCGCGTGTTATGCGAGGACAACATGTGACCAGACAGCCAGGGCCGGCGGGAACGGCCGGGCAGCAGATCGCCCGGGATGTGGCGTTGTTTAACCCTGCCGAGCAGGTGTTCCAGGCGATGCTGGACGGGTGGCGCAATCAGCAGTTGAGCCGGAACCTTGCCTTCACGACGATCGCCCGGCGCGAGCAGGTCATCCAGCGTTTCCGCTCGTTTACCGGTGAGGATCCGTGGTCCTGGACCGTGGGCGATGTCGATGAGTTCTTCATGGAGCTGCGTGCCGTCCGCTCCGCGAGCCATTCGACGCTGCTGGCGTACCAGAACGCGCTTCGCCTGTTCCTGGGCTATCTGACCCATCCGGCCTACGGCTGGGAGCAGGAATGCATGGAGCGGTTCGGCACCCACCCGGTTCAGGTCTGCCATGAGTGGAACACCGCCGCGCATGTCCAGGAAGCATCTGCCCGCCCGCGCAAGCGACCGCTGACCCGGGACGAGCTGCAGGACCTTTTCGACTACGCCGATGACCGGGTCGATCACGCCCGCAAGCAGGGGCGCAAGGGCTGGATCTCGGCGTTCCGCATCGCCACGGCCATCAAAGTCGCCTACGCTTGGGGCCTGCGGCGCAACGAGGTGCGCATGCTCGAACTGACCGACTTCGGGACCAACCCGCACGCGCCCGAGTTCGGCGGATACGGCGTTCTTTACGTCCGGCACGGCAAGGCGATGCGCGGTTCACCTCCCAAGCGCCGCAGCGTCCTGACGGTCCCCCACACCGGCTGGGCCGTGGACTGCCTGAGGCAATGGATCGAGGAGGTCCGGCCGACCGGAGCCGGTGAGGAACAGGCGTCCCTTTGGCCGACCGAGCGCAGCGGCAGGGTCAGCGCCGATTCACTGACCCGGGAATTCACCCTGCTACGGACCGGACTCGGGCTCGCGGACGGCATCGATTTTCACTCCCTGCGCCGCTCCTACGTCACCCACCTGATCGAGGACGGCTACGACGCCCTGTTCGTCCAGCAACAGGTCGGACACGAACACTCCTCCACCACCGCCCTCTACACCGGCGTTTCCTCCGATTACCGCACCCGGACACTGCGGGCGGCCATGACCAAGATGGCCGCAGAAGCCACCGGCACCGACCAGAGGAAGACGCCATGAAAAAGCACATCGAATACTCCTGGCGGCTGCGCGAAATCATGGCCGCACGCGGACTGTTCAACATCTCCGACCTCATCCCCCTGCTCGTCGAACGCGGTATCGAACTCTCCCCCTCGCAGATCTACCGGCTCGTGGGACAAAAACCCGAACGCATGTCCATGACTCTGCTCGGCGCACTCTGCGATGCCCTCAACTGCACGGTCGAGGACCTATGCCACTTCCACACCGTTGCCACAGCCCAGCGCAAGAGCGCCGTGAACGGTCCTTCATCGAACGGCACGAAAGTGGTTGACCTGAACACGGCGATCAGGCCCAAACGCGCCCGCGTCCGTCCCGCCGAGTAATGCTGACCCCTGACGAGAAGCTCTGCGCCCGCTGCCGGAAACCGGCCGCCAGGCTTGGGGCGAAATGGCCGGAGGGGCGGGTCTGCCGGCTCTGTTACCAGCGCGCGGCCCGAACTCACGGGACCTGCCCGGGCTGCGGCACCGACCGGCTCCTGCCGGGCCTGGACGGCACGGGATCCCCGGTCTGTGTCGACTGCGCAGGCATCCCGGCCGACTTCCACTGCACCCAATGTTCAGCCGAGGAAGAACCCTACCGGGCCCGGCGCTGCGCCCGCTGCTGCCTGCGCGACCACCTGGCGGAACTCCTCGACGATGGCACCGGCACAGTGTCTGAACCCCTCAAGCCCCTGCACGAGGGAATCTGCGCCCAGCCGCATCCCCGCAGCGCGCTGACCTGGCTGCGCAACCCGGACGTCCGCGATCTGCTGTCCTCCATCGCCACCGGCGCCCGCCCACTGGCCCACACCACCTTCGATGACCACCGGTCACCGCGCACCGCCATGCACCTGCGGGAACTCTTTATCGAGCACGGACTGCTGGGTCCGATCGACCGGAACCTGCTGCACTTCGCGACCTGGCTGGACCGGATCCTGGCAGAGCTCACGGACCCGGATCACCACGCCCTCATCAAACAGTTCGCCACCTGGCACCACCTGCGCCGGATGCGCCAGCTCTCCGCCGCCGGAGAACTGAACTGGGGCACCGCCCGCGCAGCCAAACAGGATATCTCCGTAGCCAGGGACTTCCTCCGGCATCTCTCAGAACGAGGGAAACTGCCCTCCCAATGCCGGCAGGCGGACATCGACCACTGGCTCGCGACAGGACCGACAACGCGAAGCACCGCCAGAACCTTCGTGCGCTGGGCCGTCCGGAACAAGCATCTTTCCCGCGTCGAATTCCCCTACCGAAAAGCTGAAACCCGGCCCGTCCTGGACCAGAACGAACGACTCCGGCTGCTCCGCGAAACACTCGACAACCACCACATCCCGCTCCACCACCGCGCCGCAGCAGTCCTGCTGCTTCTCTACGCCCAGCCGCTGACACGCATTGCCGGCATGCGATGCGAGCAAATCACCCGCACCGACGACGGCGAAACCGTCATCGTCTTCGATGACCAGCCGGTCCCTGTCCCTCACCCCTTCGACGAAATCCTTCAAGAGCACCTCGCCGACCGGCCGAACATGAACACGGCCGCCAACCGCGCCTCGGCGTGGCTCTTTCCCGGATACCGGCCCGGCCAGCATCTTCATCCCGGTCATCTCATGAAGAAGTTGCGCGAAAGCGGCATCCACCTTCTGGGCGCCAGGAACGCCACGCTTCGCGCGCTCGTCCTGACGATGCCTCCTCCGGTTGCAGCCCAGGCTCTTGGCTACAGCACTCAAATCACCGAACAGCACGCCAAGCAAGCTGGCAACACCTGGGCCACCTACGCCTCTTACCGGCGATAGCACAGCGGATATCGCGGGCCCGGTCAGTGGCCTCGCCCAAACACTGGGGCTGGCAGGATAGTGCTGTGACGATACGCGCTGCAGAGGGAGATCCAGGGTCGATGTTGCTGCGGGTGAAAGTCTCGATCGTGGGCAGCGAGCCGGCCATCTGGCGGCGCCTCGAGATCGACCCTTCCCTGACCCTGGACAGGGTGCATGAGGTCCTCCAAACGGCCGTTGGCTGGCGGGATTTACACCTGCATTCCTTCACCGACACCGATCCCTATGTTCGTCTGCGCGCCGTCAACGGGATCGTGCGCGAACCACGTCGCTGGGTCTCCCTGGGCCTGCTGGAGGACAGTGACGATGACCTCCCGGAGACGGCCTGGACCCTGGGCCAGATCCTCACCCCGGAGTCCGGTCCCCTGTTCTATGAATATGACTTCGGAGACGGCTGGATCCACCGCCTCGAACTCACCGGAAGCCTCCCCGCCCCGGCCAACACCCCAAGGGCGCGGCTCCTGGACGGGGAGAGGCGGGCGCCGCTGGAAGATTCCGGCGGCATCGGTGGCTACCACGACCTCCTCGACGCCCTCGCAGACCCCGGCCACGAAGAACACAAAGACCTGAAGGCATGGGTCGCCTGGACAGCCGGGCCATGGCAGGAATTCCACCCGGAACAACTGGACATCAATGCCGTGAACAACGAGCTCGCCCTGCTGTTCCCTGCTCCCTCTGCCAACGAACACGGCCCCGGAAGCGAGTCACTGACCCAGGAACTCACGAACCGGATGCCTCCCGGGCTACGACGCGAATTCCGTTCATACCTTCACGCCGCCGACCTCGACGGCCCCGCAACGGTCGAAGCAGACGTCGCCGAGGCGATGACCGCCCCCTATCTCTGGCTCACCCGCCGCATCGGGCCTGACGGTCTATCCCTCACCGCTGCCGGCTGGCTACCGCCGACCGTGGTCCGCCAGGCAATGACCGAGCTCGGCTGGGCCAAGGACTGGATCGGCAAAGCCAACCGCGAGGACCAGACCCTGCCCGTCCTTCAGCTGCGCGAAAGCGCTCAACGACTCGGCCTCATCCGCAAAATCAAAGGCAAACTAGTCCTCACATCCGCCGCCAAACGGCTGCTCGATGATCCCGCAGGGCTTTGGCTCTTCCTCGCACGATCCATCGCCCATCGGCACCGCCATGACTCCGAGCGCGACGCGGCGCTGTTACTCCTGCTCGAAGTCGCGGCAGGGAAAAGAACCAGCTGGGCCGACTACCTTGAAGCCGTCTCCTTCGGTCTCGGTGCGCTCGGTTGGAGCACCCGCACCGGAGCCCAACTGGAACCGAACACCGTCCAAGCACTCCTCGTCGATGCCCACGAGGTCCTGCTGAACCTCGGCATCTTCGACGACCGTTTCGGGCTCAAAGCAAACACCGTCAAGGCGCCAGGGCAAGCCTTCGCCCGCACAGCACTTCGCTCATAACCACTCACAACCAGCAAATCAACGACCCCGCGGCGACCCACATCCTCCGAGGCTAAATCCGCCATCGACGCAATGGCATTCGCCGGTTCCGAATACGCCGGCTCACCAGTAGTCGTGGAAAGGGCCTCCCCTGACGGCTCTNTCCGCCTCCTAAGGTGACGCGATCTCAAGATAGATGTCCTTTCTCAATTTAGTTGGCCATTTTCGCAACTTACCTGGCCACCTACGGATTTCTGGGGTTTGTCTCAGTTAATCTGGCCACCATGGATGCTGTTAGCCCNCGTGGAAAGGGCCTCCCCTGACGGCTCTGTTCCGCCGCCTTTCGGGACACGGCGAGGGGCGGGCAAATCAGCTCAAGCTTGATGCCCAACTTCTGCCATCGGCAGGTCCTGGCTCAGCGGTCCACCCGGCGAGGTGATGTACTGATCTTTCCACGCGGGGTCTATTATGACGAGATTCTTGCCATTGTCCCCAAATTGATCCCTGTAATAGTGCTGTATCGCCTTCTTCTCCAACTCGCTCAAAGGCGTAGAAGAATCAAGTACATCGGTTAATTCGTTTAATGCTCTGAAGGCGAAGTTTGCGGGTCGACCGCGAAGGACCCCGTACACCTTGGTTGTAAACGACTGCCCCTTGTACCTATCGCCCGCCGTAGTCGGTGGTGGGTTGATAACGGGGACCGTTAGCGCCCTATCGAAATCTCGCACGACTGCCAGCAGCTCATCAATTTTCTCAGAAACGGTTCGTTCAGGGGGCTTCACCGCTGATTTAGCACGCGACTTTAGGCCTTCCAAGGCAGCAGCCAAACTGATCCATTCATTGTCTATGCGACCGTCGAGCGTCTCTTGACGAATCTTAGGGCCATATTCATTCAAGGATTTCATGAGCGACCTGAATCCTTCGATATCTGCCATCTTCATCTGGAAATTCTTGAACGGCCCAACGACTTGGTTCGTATCATCGAAGTTGAGCAGGAGAACGCCGAGCCGCTTCCGCCGGTCACCTACCTGGCGGGAAAGTGCACCAGCTTCATAGTTGAGCCACTGCTCCATCTGGTTCTCCTTTGAGACGCAAATGATCCCAAAGTCGGTGTCCGTGAGCTCTTCTTCGATTTGAGCCAACCATTGCTCTCCTGCGGGTATTTCTGGGCTGTAGAACGTAGTTACTGTGTCGAACAGCCTACCGACGACCTCGTTAAGGACGCCCGCGAATTCGCACGTGTTCTTAGACCAGCTGATAAAGACTTTCAAGGCTCTCCCGTTGCTCGAATACTTCGCCAAGAATATCAACCAAAACACCGTGCTTTTGTCCCTTTTATCCAGAAATTTCAGATCTTTGCCTTATGAGCTGCGCCCACCGGCACACCACCCCCTCCATGGCTGCGCAAAGGCCTCAGTCGTAGGTATATCGTGTGAAGAGCCGCATTGCGATGCGGGATCATGCCGTCGTGGGTACAGGTGGGTCATGCTCCATCGCTTCAGCGCATCCATGTTCTTGATCATGATCAGTGACTGGTAGCCACATGGAGCGGGCAATATTGGACTAAATGCCTTCTGCAGTCTTTCGGCACCCAGCCTCATTCCCATCAGCTATTCTCAAGGTCAGGTCATGCGGCCTGGTCGGCTTCGCGGCGATTCCTGCGCAGGGCCAAGCACCAGCATTTATGTACCGATGCATTTGCCCGGTTCTGCGGCGACCCGCGGCGCCGATAGTCGGGCGCCTTGAAATACACCGGAAGAATGTCCAAAAACAAGATGGGGGCGAAGTGGAGAAGTACAACCTGCCAGGAAAAGACAGCTGGCACAATTTTGATGTTGTTGGCGAAGCCTATCGAGAAGCACAGGTTACGGCCGCGCTTGGCCGCCGCCCGCGGCTGGACGAGGAGATCGAAGATGTCTTTGAGGCCCTTCTCGTGCCGGAGCCGGACAACCCCCATGACGCTAATGCTGTCTCCGTGAGAGTGAACGGACACGTGATTGGCTACCTGGACCGGGAAGCTGCGCAGGTGTACCGACCGATCTTCCACCGCATCGCTGCCAGCGGGATGGTCGCGACAACCACCGCCAGGATCTGGGCTGTCGTTCGAGAATCCTGGGAAGATGAACAACGGGCACGGTTTTTTTCAAACGTCCGCATCTACTTGCCAGAGCCCCATCAGATTCTTCCGCTTAACAACCACTCCCCGGCGAACGTGGCAGTCCTCCCTTGGGGCGGTGCGCTACAGGTCACCGGCGAAGACAGCCACTTCAGCCACCTCTTCAACTACCTTCCAAAAAACGGCGAAGGGCTTGTTATCCTGACGATGCACAGGCTCATTCAGAGCCTGAAGAACGGCACCGAAAAGCACCTCGTCGAGGTCCGTCTCGACGGCGAACGGGTGGGGCAACTGACCTCTGCGACCTCAAACCACTACCTGCCAACCGTCGCCCACGCCGCAGACATTGGGAAGGAATTGGGAATCTGGGCCAAGATCAAAGGTTCCGGGCTCGCAGCCGAACTAGTCGTCCAGGGCGCCAGAGCGACGGAACTTAACGACGAGTGGCTCAATACGATGCCGACCTTCCCTCCACTCAAACCGGAGGCCGCAGTCTACAATGTGCCGCCGGCCTTCACAGGAGATTTGCCGACACGCCGCGACCACAGGGCTACCCTGCCGGCTCCTGCTCTGCGATCAGCGCCTACCAACAGTCCATCTGCATCTCCGTCCGTGAACATAACCTCGAAGCCGCTCAAAGGGCATGTCATGGTCAACGAGAAAGACCGGCGATACAGCCCCCTTACGCACCGGTTAGCCGGAGTCGCGATGATCATTATCGCCGTCATCGTCGGCGCCATGCTCGGCGCGATCCCTTTAATTGGGCCAGTGCTTTTCATCGGGTTTCTGGCTCTGGGCATCATGGGGAACATCCGATCCCGCAAGATCGCAGCGGTCCTTGAGAAAGAACGGTCCATTCCCGAGTTGCGCCTTTGAGAACTGACGGACTTCTGTACTAAACCTGTGGCCACCTAAAGATCAGAATGCGGTTCACCCCAACTGACGTCACGTCTCCTACGTCTTGACACTTTTCCGAGAAGGCCTTACAACTCAATCTGACGGGTTGAGGGTTGGAGGCATCGGTGGTTGGTCAGCGGATCGGGTACGTGCGCGTGAGCACGCTGGACCAGAACGAGAAACGCCAGCTCGACGGCCAGGTTCTGGACCGGGTCTTCACGGACAAGGCCTCCGGCAGGGACACCGCCAGGCCACTCACGGAACTGCTGCGGTTCGCCCGCGACGGCGACACGGTGGTTGTGCACAGCATGGACCGGCTCGCCCGCAACCTCGATGACTTACGTGCGCTCGTCCAGGGCCTAACCCGCAAGGGCGCGCGTGTGGAGTTCGTTAAAGAGAGTCTGGTCTTCACCGGGGAGGACTCCCCCATGGCCAACCTCATGCTCTCTGTCATGGGCGCGTTCGCCGAATTCGAACGCTCCCTCATCAGGGAGCGGCAGAGGGAGGGCATCGCCCTGGCCAAGCAGCGCGGCGTCTACAAAGGGCGGAAAAAGACCCTTGCGCCGGAACGGGCCGCCGAGCTGGTCCAGCGCGCCGGCAGCGGTGTTCCGAAAGCCGTCCTTGCCCGTGATTACGGGATCAGCCGGGAGACGGTCTACCAGTACCTGCGCCACGCCAAACCGGCGTGAATTCCCCCCCCTGCTGTCCTGTCTCAATTTAGTTGGCCACGTTGACGTGGGAAAATGCCATCTAAATTGAGACAGGCCGGGTCGGAACCGTCTCAAATTAGTTGGCCAATCCGTATGGAACGCCCGGCCTCCTTGTCCTGCAAGGAGTGAGTTCCCGCGCGACGGAGCGAGGCCCAGCGTCGCCCGTCCAGGCGCGCCAGCACACGGGTCCCGTGCGTCATGTTCGAAGGCATCAACCTCAGCACGAGCAGCATCCATGGAGGCCACATTGACTGAGACAAACCCCAGAAACCCGTAGGTGGCCAGGTAAGTTGCAAAACTGGCCAACTGATATGTGGGAAGGATTGTCAAGGGGCAGTGATGAGCGGCTCCCAACTTCTTTGGTGGGGGCCGCTGGTTGGGGTGCCGTCCGGGTGTGGCGGTCGTGCTGGCGAGTCTTGTATTCGACTGGCAGTGTCAGACTGATATTCGCGGGTTGGGTTACCGCATGACGATTGTTCGGCTGGGGCTTATCGCTGTCTAGAATCGAGCGTCAACGGCCCCCATGGGCCGTGTGCTCATAGTCGGGTCTCGAGTTAGCCCCAAAGTGCTGCCACGTCACGCCCCGCCACGCATCCGGAGGGCACGTTCTTATGCCGCGTTCATGCGCTCCCCCTGCCCGTGTTCGCCTTGCTGGAGGGGTGCGGCCAGGGACCAGCACCAGCCGGCGAGTTCCCTGGCGATCGCGGTGTTGGCCGTGACGGACCTTTTCTTCCGGGCGTCGAACACTTCCCATTTGTGGTGGAGCCGGTGGTTGCCTTCCAGCACGCGGATCCGGGTGGCCGGGCCGACCAGGTCCAGCTGGCGCAGCATCCGGAGCCCGGGTCTGGAGTAGGGGCGCCGGTGCTGCCACGCCGCCTCGATGAGGAGCTTGCGTGCGTATTTGCTGCCGGCCTTGGTGATGGGTCCCTGGTGCCGGGATTGGCCCGAGGACTGCTCGCTGGGGACCAGACCCACGTAGGAGCCGATGGTGGCGCCGGTGAAGCGTGTCCAGTCGCCGATCTCCACGGCGAGCCCGAACCCCGCCCAGTTGGGCCTCGCCCCCGCGCCCGCTCCCTGGCACACCAACCGTCTGATTATCACCTCATTGGGCCATGCCCTGGCAGCCGTGCTGGATGCGTTCGGGAAGATCGCCGCGGATGTCCTGTTCCTGAGCCGGCCCGAGGTCGGCGAGCTGGCCGAACCGCGCGCGGCGGGCCGTGGCGTTTCCTCCGCCATGCCGCAGAAGCAGAACCCGGTGCTGTCGATGCTGGTACGCAGCGCCGCGCTCCAGGCACCCCAGCTGGTGGCCCAACTGCACCTGGCTGCCGCGAACTTCAACGACGAGCGCCCGGACGGCGCCTGGCACACTGAGTGGCCGGCACTCCGGCAGCTCTTGGCCCTGGCACTTGGCGTCGCAGGCCATGCCCGGGAGCTCGCCGAGGGGCTGCAGGTTTTCCCGGACGCCATGCGCCGCAACCTGGACCTTGCCGGTCCGCTGCTCCTCCGAAGGCGTGGCCGCTGCTGTGGCGCCCCTGCTTGAGGACAAGGACGGCCGCAACGGCAAGCAGCAGTTGCAGGCAGTCGTGGACCATACCCTGCAGGCACCAACCGTGGAGCAGCCAGCCACGTACCGCAAGCTGCTCCGTGAAGCGGTGCCGCCCGGGGCGCTTCCCGATCTCCGGCTCGAGGAACTCCTTAGTCCGGCCAGCTACCTGGGCGAGGCCGCTGAAATCGCCTGGCGCATCCTTGCCGCCTACCCGGAATTTTTCCCCGCAGCATCTGCAGAAACCGACGCGAACGGAGCCCGCCGTGGCTAAACCTGCCTTGAAAGCCGCCCTGCTGTCGCCCCAGCGGGCCCCGGGCGAGCACCCCCTGCTGGTGGTGGGGCCGTCCCTGGGCACCTCCACCATCCTTTGGAACAGGACCGCATCCCTGCTCGGGACAAACTTCGACGTTGTGTCCTGGGACCTGCCCGGCCACGGCGTCTCACCTGCCGCCACCGAAGCGTTCGACGTCGCCGCGCTGGCTGACGCCGTGGTGGACCTGATCGACTCCATCGTCCCCGGCGAGTCCTTCCACTATGCCGGCGTCTCCCTCGGCGGGGCCACCGGCCTGCAGCTGGGCATCAAGCACGGCGAACGCCTCAAGAGCCTGTCCGTCCAGTGCACCGGCGCCAAACTGGGCACGCCGGAAGCCTGGCTGGAACGTGCAGAAACGGTGCGGACCCAGGGCACTGCGGTGATGCTCCAGGGCTCGTCGGAGCGCTGGTTCGCGCCCGGGTTCATGGAACGTGAACCCGGGCTGAGCAGCCGGCTTCTGCATGCCCTCCGCGATGCGGACCGCTTCAGCTACGCCTTTTGCTGTGAGGCGCTGGCCGGTTTTGACGTCCGCGCTGAACTCGGCAGCATCGCCGTCCCCACCCAGGCTGTTGCCGGCGCGGCAGACACTGTGGTCCCGCCGTCGTTCGCTGAAGAGATCGTTGCCGGTATCACCGCCGGCGGCGGCATCGCGAACGCTGTGACCCTGGAGGGCGTGGCGCACCTTGCCCCCGCTGAGGCGGCCGCCCACGTGGCGGAACTGCTGCGGAACCTCATCACCTGGAGCGAGTCGCGCGGAGCCGGCAAATGACCGGCGTTGAATCATCCGGCCCGGAACGCAACGGCGTGGTCCAGCCGGATGCCACCAGCCAGGAGATTTACGACGGCGGCATGGTGGTCCGCCGCGAGGTGCTGGGCGCCGCGCATGTGGACCGGGCCAACGCCAACAAGGACGCCTTCACCGAGGACTTCCAGGACATGATTACGCGGATTGCGTGGGGTGGCATCTGGACCCGTCCGGGCCTCACCCGCCAGATGCGCTCCGCGGTGACCCTGACGGCCATGGTGGCGCACGGGCACTGGGAAGAGCTGGCCATGCACATCCGGGCGGCCCTCACCAACGGCCTGAGCAAGGACGAGATCAAGGAAATCCTGCTGCAGACCGCCATCTACTGCGGTGTCCCCTCCGCGAATACGGCCTTCAAGACTGCCCAGCAGGTTTTTAGAGAAATGGACAACAACGTATGAAACAGGCTTTTGTGTACGACGCCGTGCGCACCCCGTTCGGTAAGTTCGGTTCGGGTTTGGCGGGGGTGCGTCCGGATGATTTGGCGGCGCATGTGATCAGGGAGTCCGTGAAGCGGGCGCCGGGGCTGGATCCGGAGCGGATCGATGAGGTGGTGTTCGGAAACGCGAACGGTGCCGGTGAGGAGAACCGGAACATTGCCCGGATGGGGACGCTGCTGGCAGGTTTGCCGGTCTCGATCCCGGGGCTTGAGGACCAATGCTCGGGAAAGTCACGCTAAGCCGAGTATTGGTCCTCAAGCCCCTCGTCCCATTCGGCCCAGGTCCGGACCGGGATCTGGGATTTCAGCAGTATGCCGGGCTTGGTGTGCGAGCGGCCCCGCGGGCAGAGTTTCGCCCGTTCACCGGCGAGTTTGCGGTCGATGGTCGCCGCGCTCATGCGCATCAGCAGAGCAGCCTGCGCGTCGGTGACCTCAAGCTCCTTGTCCCGGCGCAGCAGCGGCACCAGGACCGGCAGCATCGGGGCCAGCAGCCTGCCGGCAGGGGCCCGCAGCACCGCCCAGCACGTGACCAGGGATGGCAGCAGATCAGGCTCGTAGACCGGCATTCTGCCCTGTCTGGGCTTGACGATCTTCAGCACCAGGGCCTCCCGCAGAGCGGTCCGTGCGTAATCGCGGTGCCAACCGGTCAGCTCGACCAGCTCGTTCAGGATCCGGGACTTCCCTGCACGATCGGCGCTTTTGTAGGCGAGGGCTTTCTTCTTTGTCACAGCTTGCCGCTGGACCATCGTTAGCTCCATGAAAACGGGCATAGTCCCCATACGCCGCCCCATCCGGAAACCACGCCGCTACGCGGAGGAATTCAAATCAGGCAACGTATCCGGCTACGCGGAGGTTTTCTATGAGCATCGCGACCTGTTGACACGTCTGCAGACGTCTCCTAGTGTTGTCCCCATGCTACAGACCATAAGTGATGGGGACCACATCCAGCTCGATGGCCAGCAGGCTCTACACGCCCAGGTGGCGGACAAGCTGCGCTCGTTTGCCGAAGAGTTGGGAACGGGCGCGAAACTACCCTCAGAGGCTGAACTCGTCCAGGGGTTGGGCGTCTCGCGTACGACCATTCGGCGGGCGATAAAAGCCCTTACCGAGAGCGGAGTCCTTGATGTTCAACATGGGCGGGGAACGTTTGTCGCCTTCCGTCCAGTAACGCAGTCGATAGATCGGTTCGGCCCCTTTGTAGAGTCGCTGACAGCTGAGGGTGAAAAGACCACGGAGTTAGTTGACAGTGAATGGCGGACGGGCTGGGACGTACCCTCCGCAATCGGCGGACCGGATCTCCCGGGCTTCGGGTTCCGCTGGTTGCACCGGATCAATGGTCGTCCGCATGCGCTCTTCGACTGCACCCTGCCTGTTGATATCGGACAGAAGATCGACCGCAACCTGCTTGCGACCACCCCTATCTACTACATTCTGGAGGAACAACTCGGCATCGTTCCCCGCGCCGCCGACTACACCTTCACCGCCGGTCCCGCCAACGACGATGTCGCTTCCCTGCTCAACGTCGAACCCGCCAGTTCCCTGTTGATTCTGGAGCGGAAGACGAAGGATCTGTCCGGAACCATCGTCGAATGCGGACGCTACTTCCTCGTGCCCGAACTGCATCAAATTCGGCTGAGCGCCAGTGCAACCCGCCTTGCCTCGGTCTTGGACTTCGACGGCCGAACCAGCTAAACCCCCAGTCACCTTCAACCTTACCCAGCTCGCCGTAACCATTACGTCGGCTATCCCGTCATGCCCATATATATCCCCACTGAAATACGGAGAAACACCATGTCAAACACACTCGCCACAGAGACAATCGCCGTCATCGGGCTCGGCGCAATGGGACTTCCCGTTGCCCGCAACCTCGCTGTTGGAGAGGGCGGTGTGGTTGGCTGCGACCTGGATCCCGGCCGGCGCACACGCTTCGAGGAAGACGGCGGACGGGCCGTCACGCTTCCCCGTGACCTGCCGACGTCGGTTAAGACGTTCTTCGTCCTATTGCCCAACCCAGCAATCACCGAGGCCGCGATTTTCGGCCCCGATGGCCTAGCCTCCACGCCTGGCCTGCTCAGCGAGGGAAAGGTAGTGGTCAACCTTGGGACCATCGGCCCGGACGCCGTCCTCGATCTCGGTAAGCGACTCGCAGAGCTGGGTACTTCGATTCTGGACCTTCCCATGGGGAAAAGCTCCGCCGCTGCCGAAGCCGGCGAACTGTCGCTCCTTGCGGCGGGGGACGAACAAATTTTCTCGGCGATCCGGCCGCTCCTGGACCACATCTCGACCGAGGTCGTGTTCTGCGGCGAGCTCGGCCTTGCCTCCACGATCAAGATTGTCAACAACCTAGTATCCTCAACCATCGCCGATGTCGTGGCACAAGCTCTGGCACTTGGAGCGGCGTCGGGGGCGCCTCTTGACCTCATGATCAAGTCCCTCTCGGCCACCGGGGCCGACAACTGGCACCTGCGCAACACGTTTCCTAACAAGGTCGCTCACCGTGACTTTGCCCCTGGGTTCAGTGTCGACCTCGCAACCAAGGACATGCGAATCGGGCTTGAAATGGCTGCGAAGCGCAGCATCCCGCTCCCGACGGTAAGCCAGTCGTACCAGCGCTACCTGCAGGCACAGCAGGACGGCTACGGACAAGAAGACTGGGGCGCGCTGGCCAAGGTTGCCGAGAAGAGCGCCGGCACCGAACTTCGTTGAGCATCGACCCGAAATCAATCCGAACCGAGAGGAACGCTATGACCACCTCTACACCAGTCGGACATCGTCTCGCCGTACCGGGCGAGCTTATCCTCGACGAACTGGCCGCCTGTCAGATCACGCACGTGGTCACGGTCCCCGACTTCGTCCAGATGTCCGTGCATGCCAAACTGCGCGAAAACTACCTTCCCGATGTCGAAGTGATCCACACGTCCACTGAAGACGAAGCCGTGGTCATCGCCGCGGGACTGTACCTCGGAGGCGCCAACCCTGTGGTCATCATTCAGAACCAGGGACTGTATGCATGCGTGAACAATCTAAGGGCAATTGGCCTTGACTGCGGTCTTCCGATCTTCATGATGATCGGCCAGTTCGGCCGCGAGGAGGAGAACTTCGGCCAGGATCCCGCACTTTCCGATCGCCGAGTGGTCCGCCTGCTCGAACCCCTGCTGGACACACTCGAGATCCCCCACCTGAGCCTCGAAGGGCCGGAAGACATTGGAAACGTCCGACGCGCGTACGAGCTCTCACGCGAACGATCCTGGCCGACAGCCCTCGTTATCGGAGTGCCAACGGCGTGGACCTAAACCCAGCCAGCGATTACAGGAGTACCAATGCCTCTCACTAGCCGAATAGCCGTGTCCATCATTGCCGAATACCGTTCCCCAGACGCGATCTCGGTATCAACGATGACCGGGATGAAGTTCTTCCACGCCGCATCACCCAGCCCCCTGAACGTCAGCTCCGTACCTATGATGGGAGGCGCTTCAGCCCTCGGACTCGGACTCGCGCTCGCGCAGCCCGCGCGTACGGTCCTTGTACTCGACGGCGACGGAAGCCTCCTGATGCAGCTGGGATCCCTGGCAACCGTGGTCGGAGCGCGACCACAGAACTACGTGCACTTCGTCTTCGACAACGGCGTATGGTTCGAAGGTGGCGGGAACCTGCCGGTGCCCTCAGCCGGAACCACCGATTTCGCCGGCCTTGCGGAAGCAGCGGGCTATGCGGCGACTTACACCATCGGCGACGAAGGCCATCTGCGTGAAGCTCTCCCGCGGATCTTGGCCGGCCCCTCGCCGGCCTTCGTCCACCTCCAAATCGAGCCGGACCGCAGCGCCCCGTGGACCGTCGACAACCCGCCCGCAGCATTCCCCGACAACCAGTACGTGCGAATGGGGCAAGAAGCGCGCCTGCTTCAGGCGGCGCTCACAGAAGCCGCGGGCACCGCCCGCGGACCGTCCTTCTAAGGAGACCCAACATGCAGAGTTCAACGACGAAATCTGCGCCTAAGCAGGCGCCCATCAAATTGGTTGCGCTGTCGAGCTACATCGGAGCAACGATCGAGTGGTACGACTTCTTCCTCTATGGCACAGCAGCTGCCATGATCTTCGACAAGTTGTTCTTCCCAACCGCTGACCCTCAGCTGGGAATGATTCTCTCCCTCGGAACCCTAGGCGTCGCCTACTTGGCACGCCCGGTGGGTGGCTTGATCATCGCTCACTACGGTGACCGAATCGGACGTAAGAAGATGCTGGTTCTTACCCTCATCATCATGGGAGTGGCCACTGTATTCGTAGGCCTGCTGCCGACTTACGACACGGTGGGGATGCTGGCACCAATCCTGCTCGTCCTCTGTCGGCTGCTTCAGGGGATAGGCATCGGCGGCGAATATGGCGGCGCCGTACTGATCACCGTCGAATCTTCACCCCGGAAACGGAGAGGCGTGTACGGCAGCATCACCCAACTCGGGGTAGCCAGCGGACTGCTGCTCTCCGCGGGCGTCTTCGCGCTAGTATCCGGAAACCTGGGCGAGGAGGCTTTCCTTACCTGGGGCTGGAGGGTGCCGTTCTTAGCAAGCGCCGTCCTCCTCCTCGTGGCACTCTTCATTCGCCTCGCCATCTCGGAGTCGCCTGCGTTCCAGGAGGTACGCGCCCAAGGACGAGAAGAGCGTCTTCCGCTGGCCACTCTCTTGAAAACCCAGCGCCGAGCGACAGTCCTTGCGATCGGCCAGCGGTTGGCCGAAGCCTGCATTTTCAACCTGTTCGCGGTCTTTCTGCTCGGATACGTAGCGAATCATCTCGATATGCCGCGAGACATAGCCGTTACCGGAGTGCTCATTTCAGCTGGAGTAATGCACATCACAACGATCGCTTTCGGGGCCCTTTCCGATCAAATAGGGCGCAAGAAGGTCTACGTGACTGGGGCACTCCTCTCCGCAGGTTTGATCGTTCCAGTCTTCCTCCTCCTCGACACACGCCAGGTGAGCTTGATCTGGCTGGCGTTCGCCCTCGGACTGGGGGTGGGATGGGCGGCCATGTATGGACCGCTCGCCGCATGGTGGACCGAGCAATTCAGGACCAATGTCCGATACAGCGGCATCTCCATGGCCTACCAGCTAGGTGGTGCGATTGGAGGCGGCTTCACCCCGGTGCTGGCAGCAACCCTGCTCGTGGCAGGCAACGGACATTTCTGGATCATCGCGGCCTTTACGATCGCAGTGTGCCTGATAAGTGCCCTTACAGGTATCCTCGCACCCGAAACGTATCAACGTGATGCCCAAGAAGAATACGACTCCCTAGAGCGTGCCGAGGGCTGTCCTGCAGCCGAACCCAGCCGGAAAGTTGGCGTCCCGGAAGCGTAGCCGGGGTGATATGAAAACTCCGGCCTATGGGCGGAGCGGCTTCCCCGCATCATGGTCAAGCCGCTCCGCCCATAGGGGAAGTGGGCCCCACGGCAAGCCAAGAAGCCCCCCAAAAAAACGCCACTTCTGATAACCGCGACACTTCCAGGTGCTGCAGATGCGCAGACAAACCCATTTCGCTAGAAAAAAGGGGAAGAATCCCATGACCTTCTCGGCCCAGGAATCAAAAGAACAGGCGTACGCACCAAGCGCCTTGTTCGCGGCCAACGCAAACGCCACCCCAGCACTTCAGGACGCCGCGGACGCGGACCGTCTTGCTCTCTGGGCTGCACAGGCCACAAGACTGCACTGGGACTCCCCGTTCACAGAGGTACTCGACTGGTCCGGAGCGCCCGTCGCGAAGTGGTTCTTGAACGGCCGGCTCAACGTTGCCTATAACTGCCTCGACCGCCACGTACTCGAAGGCAACGGCGACCGCGTCGCCGTCCACTTCGAAGGTGAACCCGGTGACATTCGCGCCCTCACCTACAACGACCTGCTCTCGGAGGTAAACAGGGCTGCCAACGCCTTCACCCACCTCAGGCTCGTCCCCGGTGACCGAGTCGCAATCTATATGCCCATGATTCCCGAGGCCATCGTAACCATGCTTGCCTGTGCCCTCCTCGGCCTGACGCACTCCGTCGTCTTTGCCGGTTTCTCAGCAAGCGCGCTACGTTCCCGTATCGAAGATACCCAAGCCAAACTAGTCCGTGGAGAGCACAACTGCCAGTCCACGGCCGGCTATAGTCCGTCAGGGATCCGGTTTAATGAGCACCCCCAAAGTCCTCATATAGCATCGGCATTCACGGCCGCTACCGTACGACGAGACTGGCACCGTGTCTAGCAACCAGCCACCGCCCAGCAGTCCCGTTCCGCCCACACGCGGAATAATGGCCGAACGGTTGTTGCCTGGCGGCACTGAACCGGATCCACGATTCACGCTCGCCAATGAACGGACGTTCCTAGCATGGATCCGTACCTCGCTGGCGCTGCTGGCCGGGGGCATTGCCATTGAGGCGTTTACAGCAGACCTGTTCCTGGAGCCGCTTCGAAAAGGCTTGGCAGTGCTGCTGCTCCTTCTGGGTATGCTGCTGAGCGGCGGGGCCGCGATCCGCTGGATCAAAGTGGAGCGCAGCATGCGAAACAAGACGCCGCTACCGCTGCCGCTCATCGTTCCACTACTGGCAGTGGCCGGGGCAATCGCTGCCGCAGTCGTCGCAACATTCATTCTCTGGCGCTGAGTCCCGTGGCCCCCATCTGCCAACACATCGGCGAGCCGCACGGGGACCCCGGGCTTCAGCCTGAGCGGACTACCCTGGCATGGGGCCGCACCATGATGGCTCTCGTGACCGTGAGTGCCATTTTCCTGCGGTGGCTGCCCCATCACGGCATGCCTATTCTGCTGCTGCTTGCCGTGGCGATCGCCGCCGCCGGCGCCATCTACCTCACACAGCGCCGGCGCTATAATGCCAGTGCAAGCGGTCTCACACGGGAAAGTCTTGATGCCAATACATCCGCCATCCTGTGGACAGCTTTCGCCGGGATATCACTGGGCGGGCTTGGCATCACCGTTGTCGTCGCCGATTAACTGCACACCACATCAGGGCAGCAGGCTTTCTGCTTGGTCACGGAAAGGACAGCCTGGGCGAGACCCTGCCATTCCCTGCCAGCGGCAGGGTCGATGCATCGAAGGATCGGGTTGGTTGACTGGGAGGTTCGCTGGGGGGTGATGCGCACAGGTAGTGCAGCACGACCTCGGTTGGTTCAGGGACCACCGTTTGGAGTGGCGCGACAAGAAGCTCAAGGACACGGTTGATGGGCTCGGCGTGGTCGCAGTTTCAGTTAGTTTAGCCTGTGCGCTCCTTGCGCGGAGGGAACTAACCGCCGTTAGTGCGGTACTGGGGCTTGAGGACCAATGCTCGGGAAAGTCCCGATAACAGCTTGTTCTGGGCTTATGTTGGGCAGGGTTCTGGTCATGAATGAGCTTTCCGGAGTAGACACCCGAAGAGGATGACGGGACGTTCGAGACCCGGGATCTGCTCGACGCGGTGGATTCCTTTGACGAAATGCGCACGCATCTGAACGGCTAGGGGGTTACCCGTCCACCGGAAATGCGCGATGAGCTCCTGGACCTGCATTCGCTCGCCATGGAAGTATTCCCGAACGGGCCAAAGGACGAACTGGTCAAGCTCTTTGAGCGGACCGAGGAACTTGAGAGCCTGGCTTTCGAGCTCATGATGCAGTCGGAGAAGCTCAACGGGTCGATTCACGAATCCCTAATGGACACAGAACCGGACGAACTCCGCGATCAATAGCCCGTGCAAGGGTGCTGCGCGTCAGCGCTAAGTAACGTCCGATTATTGGGGCTTGAGGACCAATACTCGGCTTAGCGTGACTTTCCCGAGCATTGGTCCTCAAGCCCCTACAAGCACCAGAAACGCTGATTTGGCTTCCGGTCCACGGATGTATTCACGGGATAAGTCGATCAAATACATCGGGTCTTCCATCGATCGCGTCAGCTGCTCCGGCCTCCAACCGTGTTGAGAAAGCCGCTCGGCAAGTCTCGGGGTAACTGAAATATGTTTGATCGCAGCTTTCCACTGGTCTTTTTCTTCCTCGGGCAGCGGCGACATACGCCATTCCGCCTCCCAATCCAACGTGTCGCCACCGATCGCTGAGGCATGAGTCTCAAAACTTGGCATTGCAGCTCCTTCCAGACGAACAAGACAACACCTATTGTCTTTGAAGACAATAGGTGTGTTGTCAACCGAATCGCGTACCGATCCTCCCAAGCCCCGCCAATGGTTAGCGCTACTTTTCCGCGCAATGGTCCCGGACCCCCGACTCCGACGCCGGCAACGCCTGCCAAGACCTATCAGCCCAGCCGGGCCTCGACCGATAAATCACCACCAAGTGCAAGGGGAACCCCATGAGTGAATCAGATGGAATGGATGACGTCGTGGACGGCGGGCTGCGGCAGTCGCTGATGATGGCATCACGTATTGCCGAGACTCTTGCCCGTCGCCGGCAGGAATCCCAGCGGCAGCAGGAACACCTGGACTCCCAGGCAGCGCACGAAGCCCAAGCACGCCTCGCCGCCGAACGCAGCGCCGCCCACGCGGCCCTCGCACCCGTGGAGAAGGAGCAGTGGTGGGACAAAGCGCAGCCCAACGACATTGCCACGGCACACGCCGTAGCCGAGGGCTGGAAAGACCACGACCCCACCGCCCTGGCAGCCTCCGAGAAAATCCGGCATGAAGTCCTCGCCCGGTACGGCATCGACACCCACGACGTCGGCTCTGACGTCGCTTACCTTGAGTCAGGGATCCAGACCATCACCACCGAGAAGGCGCGGCTGGATGCGATGGCCCGCAGCCAGGAAGAGACACGTAAGGCGGCCGCCGAGCAGGAGAAGGCCACGCAGCTTCTCGCGGCTGCCCGGGCTGAAGAACTCCGCGCCCAGGCCGAGAAGCTGGCACCGGAAATGGAACGCCACCAGGTGCCCGTCGAGTACCTGGCCAACCCTGAACTGGTACGGGCCCTGCAGAGGGCCCACAACGCTAAAACCCCCAAAGCAGCTGCGGCGGCCGACACGGAGATCAAGGAACGCATGTTCCTCATCGGCAAGGACGGCGTGAACGGTCCCGACATTGAGCAGCTGCGCAACGAGACCACAGCGAACATCAACGGCGCCGGCGACTCCCACTTTCAGGATCCGGCGTTCGTGAAAGCAGCCAAGGACATGCACGAAGCCAAGCTCCTGACAGAGGGCGGCTTTACGGGCTCAGAGTGGGCGTCACTGGAACAGCGGTACGAACGTGCCGAGAAGGAACTCTTTTCCCGACTTGAAGGCGTCGGACGAGAGATCGAAAACCGCGTTACCGGCAACGACAGCAGCCGGCTCAAAGACCAGGGCCTGAAAACTGAAAGCACATCGGCGGCTGGCTACGGTTCGGCCGAACACCACGAAGAGTTTGCCGAAACCCTGACAAATACCGGCGCTAGCGAAACTCAGATCCGGGGCCGCCTAGCCGCCGCCCGCAGTGAGGGCACACACCCTAAAACGGCAGTAACCATGGGCAAGAGCGTAGCTAAAGCCCGAAAGTCCCGCACTGGGGCAGCAGTAGGGGCTGAACGAGGTAAGAACGGCCTCAGCCGTTAGGCGCAGCGCAACTGTGTAACAGGGGCTGCCATCAGGCAGCTCCTGTGGTGCGCGGACATGGGAACAACGGCGCATTGGTGTACGTTGCAGTCTCGTCATAGGAACACCGTAGAAGCGTCAGAAAGAGAATCACCTAAGTGGCAACCGATTACGACGAAGTCCGTTCCGACGTCAAGGAATCCCAGGACCGCTCCTTGGAGGCCCTGCAGTCTGCGAATGCCCCGGATGCCCGCAGCGTCGTCAAGGAACTCGACGAAGCCGACGCATTCGATGAGGGCCTGACCCCCGGGGGAGAGATCGTCGCCGAGGAGCTCATCGTTCAGGTCATTCCCCAGGCTTCGGACGAGTTCACCTGCTATTCCTGTTTCCTCGTCCGGCACCGGTCCCAACTCGTACGCGAAAGCAACGGCCACTCGTACTGCATCGAATGCGAAGGTTAGGAAGTTCCTTCGCCTGGATGCAGCATCTGAGAGCAGTCCGGCAGCGTGAAGTATTCCGGAGCGCGGTGTTTGCGGAATCCCCAGACAGGGCGGGGGAGAAGCGTCATTTTGGGCCGCTTCTGCGGCTCGAGTGGCGGCTGATCCCGGGAGATTACTGTTGCGGGTCAGGCTGCCTGGGTAGCCGTTGCTGCCGGGGACGCGGCGATCTCAGGGGCGAGGATGCTCAGCCTGTAGTCGGACTGGCGCGGATCGACGCGGACCGGCAGATGGTGGGACCGCGAGCAGGCCCGCAGTTCTTCCAATGCGTCGGGCTCGATCCGGGCCCGGGTCATATCGAGCTCCAGGGTCATACCGGTGGTGAGCGAGTTGGCGCGCTTCATCACGTCATACAGGCCGCGGACGCTTTTGGACGTTACATGGCCCTGCGCGGCAACCTGGGCCTTTGCGCAGTCGAGGTCCACCCGGACCAGAACCCGAAGCTTGTCTGCCGTCACGAAAATTTTCTCCGCTCTAAGTTGGGAGACACAACGCGGTGGCGCCCCGAATAACCATAGACGAAATGTGATCCACGCAACATACCTGCCGGTGTCATAAGTTGGGGCTCCGCGACAGCGTGGTCCAGCCCAGTACTAGCAATATCTACTGATATCTATCGTTTTGCTATAGTTCTATAGATTTCAGTAGACATTCGTATAGATGAGGC